>NZ_JBDNTS010000052.1:0-1528 GCF_047719775.1 Liquorilactobacillus sp. | reverse complement strand
TCCCCAAATGGAGAACCGCCTCAAATGATAAATTTATTCTTCAACACCAGTTGACATAGAGCCGAAATTATATCTGTCTCAAAACAGCCAAGTTGTCTCGAGCAGTAGTTTCTATCTTAAACGCAAAGTTTCAGGCGTACGTTTATTTGAATGCAACCAATTATAAAAGTCAACCATCTCGCTACGAACAACCTCGTAATTTCCGTCTTTTGGTTGAGCCCCCCTGATAGCAATACCGACTACGGTTCCATTGCCTATACTAACCACAGGGCCCCCACTATTGCCAGACTGAATTCCTCCATTATCATTAGTAAGGAGCACGACACTTCTGCTATTTTCACTTTTGTGTGATTGTGAAATATTATCTCCAATCGTAATAATGGTTGTTTCCTCTGCCGTGTACATTCTGCTCTTTTCTCCAATTTGAAAAGCCTCGGGATACCCCAAAATATCAACTTTAGCAGGGCCCTTCAAGGGATGAGCTGGACTGTTAAATGACTTTCTTTTTGTTTTGTTTAGAGCGGAGGAATATAACATAGAAATATCATCCTCGGACCAAAGATCAACTTTATCGACTTTATAGGTCTTATGAACCTCAAGTGTCTCGGGATCAAATTCAATTAATTTAATACTTTTTGGTTGGTCATCTGGCTCGTTCCTATTTTCAAAGATGTGACAGCATGAATAAATCTTGCCATCGCATAAAAAGGCAGTACCAAAGAAAAAATCTTTAAAAAGTGTCACAACTTCTACCGCAAAAATTGCATTATACCGTTTAAACTTCTGAGGTATGGCAAGTTTTAACTCAAAGCGAGACCCGCCTGGCCAATTAATCGAATTATAATCCTGCATCAACCGTCTAGAGAGGACTTGATCTTGTTCAGGATCTGATCGAATTTGATAAACATAAGAAATCATCCCTTTTAACACTCTTTCTGGGTCGACAATCTTATCTTTTAAGTAAAATCCGTTGAACTTCTTGACAGTTGAATCATAATCTTCGGTTATTTTAAAATTGTGTAGCATCGCTCGAATTTTTCTAACATACGTTCTTCGAACGTTCATTTTTTCATTCACAACTACTCCAGTCACAGACAACCTGTTGCCTTTACCAAATTTTCTTGTCTTTTCTTCGCTTAGTTGAAACCCAGCTTCTTCAACAATTTTTTTGACAGTCGTCGACAAGTTTTCCCCTTGCCACAGCAACCGCGGCATAGTGTTCCGTGAAGAAAAAGATATATCATCCACATACCGTGTATATACCGTCTTGGTTCTACGAGCTAATTCAAGCATTTGCTTATCGAACGCGTATAAAATAATATTTGATAACACAGGTGACGTTGGTGCTCCCTGAATCAAATGGTCATGATAACAGACAAGTCTTCTTAAGATACTACTAACTTGAAAGTTAAACTTGAAGAATTGACGAAAAACACCGAACACCCTATTTTGTGCAATACTCGGGAAAAAATTATCCCCAGTTTACAATTCAAGTGCAACACCCTGACGACTAGACCATAAAGGCCAT
>NZ_JBDNTS010000051.1:0-2221 GCF_047719775.1 Liquorilactobacillus sp. | reverse complement strand
TGTGATTTGTGATTAAAAATTAATTTTTAATCACAAATCACACAGATCGCCTCTATCTTGGTTACTTCAAATTTGGGTTACGTTGAGAAAGCCCTGAATGAATGAGCTTTTCTAAGACATCGACAATTTTTTCATCATTTTCAAAAGCCAAGCGTTTAACTTCTTTATAGGTGCTCATACGAAGCTGAACCGTCTTAGTTTTTTCTGTTTCAAGTTGGTATGGACTTTTAAGATTTCCAAGTTGTGCAGATGCTTTTTTACTAACTTTATTTAAAAAATCTTCTGTCATGATAAACTACCCTTCTAATTGTTGAATTCTAAACAATTGTTCATTAAGAACCATTTGATACATTTTGATGGCTCTTTTATCCCAACGATCTTTATTACGTATACCTTCATTAGTGAAAGTTTTAACTCGTTCTTGGGTTCTGATTGAATTTAAAAAGACTCCTTCACCAAAAAAATCTTTTGCCCGCGCCGCAATTTCAGTGTCGACTTTTGCCCGTGGCTTCATTAAGTACAATATAACGCCGATTAATCGGAAGTTCCCATGATATTGCTCCCGCAGCTCCCCTAAATGCGTTGCAGTTTTTAAAGAACTCGTATAGGCCTGCTTTTGTGTTTGTAAGACAATCGAAATGAAATCTGAAGCCATAATTGCGTTATTGGTAAAGACATTAATTGTTGGCGGTACATCAATAAAAATATAATCATAGTTTTGCTTTAACTGTGAAAGCATTTTTGATAATAAAATGTTACGCTCAGTTTGACTAACCTTTTCTACAATACCAATCCATAAAGACAAGGTCCAATCTGTAGGAATCATATCAATTTGATCCGTAACAGCAACAATTGATTTAGATAAATCGCCTCTGAGAAGACCTTCATATAATGAAAGTTTCGGCTTCAAAATAATATGATAAGTTTCCCTCATAATTTCAGTTGCATTTCCCTGGGGATCAAAATCTATCAGTAATACTTTTTTATTTTCTTGACCTAATAAATAGGTTTCCATGACGGTTAAAGTAGTCTTACCAACCCCACCCTTAAAATTAAAGTTTAATAGTGTTTTCCCATTCATAATAGCACCTGCCTCTTTAATAAAATTTTACCATCTTTTGTGATTGATCACAAAAGATAAAAAATTTATCATTTATCATTTTTTAATAAAAGCATTTACTTAATTTGCCCAAAATGCTATGCTTTATTTATAAACAAAAAATCTCAATCCACTTAGAATTGAGATTCCCTATAGTATCAACCAGTAGCTACCCAACAGCTACTTAGTTCAATCAATTTTCACCACCAAGTTAAAATTGATTGAACATTGTAATCTTGTTTATGAATTAATTATACCGCAAACAGCCCCTTAGGAGCAAGCAAAGGTAAAATGAAAAACAAGAACAGTGGACTAAGTAGCTGGTAAAAGCTATTTAGTCCATTTTTATCTAACCAAGGTTACGAGAGGAGCTTTCATTTATATGAACCAAGATAATTTCTATAAAGTCAGCGAAGTTTATGCAGAAACCTATTACCAACTACCCAAAGTTCTATTTACAAATGATAACTATAAAGGGTTAAGTAACGATGCAAAAGTAGCTTTTGCCCTTTTAAAAGATCGTTTTAATTATTCAGTTAGAAATCACTGGGTTGATGAACAGGATAATTTGTATTTTGTTTACACCAACCAGGCACTGAAAGAAATCTTAAATTGTAGTGAACCAAAGATAATCAAAATCAAAAAAGATTTAGAAACTGCTCATTTATTATACCAAAAAAGAATAGGCATCAATCAACCTAACCGGTTATATTTACTAAAGCCTGAAGTAACTGCTAACGATGTTTATAGACAAGTAAGCTCCCAATCCCTTGATAACAGCGGAACTAAAAATTCTTTAGTTCCAAAAAACGTTGATAACAGCGGAACTAAAAATTCTTTAGTTCCAGTAAATTCAACAAACACCGACTGTCAAACCCTTGATAACAGCGGAACTAAAAATTCTTTAGTCAATCTATATAAAGAACATAAAGATATAGATAAATCTAGATACAATATAGATACTCAAAAGTTAGACTTTTCCACAGCCCAATTCTCACCAGCAGAACTAGAAAAGCAAAACAAGGATTTGGTGAACCATGCTAATGATTTCTTAACTGATGAAGATAGTGGCTTACCCGTTTTCTTAGAACCCGAAGCCGTACAATTACTTAGTTTCTGGTG
>NZ_JBDNTS010000050.1:0-2365 GCF_047719775.1 Liquorilactobacillus sp. | reverse complement strand
AACAGACTGCCATTGAAAGTTTCCGGGCTTGTTCGGATTAAACTTGTAATTTGCCTAGTTCTCAAAACTAGATACAGAATAACTAGTTTGATTACTAAGTCAGCAGATAAGGTAAATGTTACACTCAAGGAGCTAAGCCTCCTAGCTGCACTTAAGGCGGGTCAAGCCTTAGTAACAACCTTTCTCAGTGTATCAGAAACTAGACAGGAATAATAGTGTATGATAGTATTGTAATAGGTAAATGTGAAGTCAAGGAGCTTGGCTTTCGGGGTCTAGTCAACCCATTCAGCGAGTCCTTCAGGTTAAACTGAGGGGCTTTTTTAGTGCGCAAAAAAAAGAGCCTACCCTGCTAAGGATAGACTCAAATTTTCAATAAAAAGTGTATTAGGGACTGCCAAATATATTTTTATGGTATCACCTAACTTTATTTTTTTCATCATTACTAGAGCTAAGCTTATTTTTTAGAAAAAACTCTGTGTCATGTTTTTTTAAATATAAATAATACACTGGTAGCAACAATGTGGCTCCAATAAAAATTATAAGCAACGCTATACTTATATAAAAAGGGACTTCCAAAAAGAATGTGCCTAATAAAATGAATGTTGGAATCATGTTTAAGCCGATTATTTTTTGCAGGGACTTCGCAGGCTGATAGTTAGCAGCTGTAATAAAGTTAATGCTTTTTGAATCAGAGATACGATGTTCATTTTTGAACTGGTTTAGCGCTTGCTTGAAAATTAACATATTTTTTCTTAAGCTTTTTCGCATTTTAAACATTTGAAGTAAAAGTATAAAAAATAGAACAGCACATATAATCATGAAGCTCAAAATAGAAAAAAAAAAGTTGACTTAGGGACAATGTAAACACCTCGTTTATTATTTTAAATCAGTATAGCAAATAAGTTTAGTTTTTGGAATGTAATTCGTGTGCTATATTATAATAATAACATTTGAACTTTTTAAGTGTACCCTAAATGGACAATAAACGTTATACTAAGAATATAGGAAAAAACTGAGATTCTATCGGGCACGGTAAGCGATTCTTGAATCTGTTAAAAATATCTAATTTGAGTGTCTAATCTGTTACCGATAATGTAGGGTCAAATTCCGAGGGGAGAAGTCGTGATGAAAATTGGGTATGCCCGAGTTAGTTCAACTGATCAGAATTTAGCACGTCAAATCAAAGCACTTAAAAAAGCTGAGTGTGAAAAAATATTCGAAGAAAAGCAATCGGGAAAATCAACCGAAAATCGACCAGAATTACAAGCAGCCATTGCTTATGTTCGGCAAGGCGATACGCTGGTCATTGCGTCCTTGGATCGTTTGAGTCGTAACTATGATGATGCCAGTGATATTATCAAGCAGATCAGGGACAAACAAGTTAAGATGGAAGTCTTAGATGCGCCATTTCTTTCTATGCGCACCGGCGATTCAGATATGGATAAATTTATGTTTGACCTGTTAACCAAACTGCTAGCTTATATGGCCCAAACAGAACGGAAGAAAATTCGTGAGCGCCAGCGCCAAGGAATTGAAATCGCCAAAGCCAATGGGAAATATCGAGGGACGCGGCCCGCTTACGCCGCAAACGCACCTAACCCACAAAAGCGGTTTATCTACCGCCGTATCGTTGATCAATTAAGAAACAAAGCAACCGGTGCCCCAATTAGCTATCGTGCAATTGCAGCTGAAACCGGTGTAGCAGTGCAGACAGTAATTAATATTAAAAATCGGTTGGTATAGCTGTTAAATAAGCGTTATCTGAGCACACGTTCGTTATTTTTAACGGACGATTATTTGAGTGAGATTTGAGGGATTGTTTGATCTGCTTAAGAATTTCATATCACGAGTAGGACTTCAGTTTAGAGATACTAATGCGATTAATATTTAGGTTACTTATTTTGCGTTCAATTAACCTAAAAAGTGAGTTAACAAAGCTTTTCGCTAATAGCTTACGGCTACTAATTTAGTTGCTCACATTAATAAATGGCTTATAAGCATACATTATGATATTCTGCCATTTTCAGCTATAGATTATAAAAAAGGAGGCCACAATTATTAAGTTGTGTCACTTATCTCTATACTTTAAACTTTAGGATGTTTGACATAGAGTCCCAAAATGACCGTCTACTTTTTGGTAGGCGGTCATTTTGGTAGATGCGAAGCACGAATTTGCTACTACGCCACTTTCTTCACGAATTCTTTTGGTAACGTCAATGCCAGCAGAAAGCCAATCAGGCCCACACCAGCAAACACAGCGAAGGTAACAGCAAAACCGCCAGCATGACTTCGCAGCGTGTTTTGCATGCCCTCCAACAACACTGTGGCGAACATGACACCGGCAGAACCGAATAACTGACGAGCC
>NZ_JBDNTS010000049.1:0-2869 GCF_047719775.1 Liquorilactobacillus sp. | reverse complement strand
CCTAACTCAGCATGCATGTCCAAAAATTGCTTCGAACACGTGAGCTGCAGCCAATGGTATCGACGATCGAATCTTTTTTATTGATAATCAAATCAACGAGGTCCTCTTCAATTGGAAGCAGTTGTACCAAATCTTTTAGTACCTCCAACGCTAGAGAATATTCAAATGTGTCGTAGTCTTTCAAAAATGGAACTGATTTACTGTATTTCAACAATATAACACACGAAATCCATAGCGTAAGCGACGCTGTCCTCAAAGGATAGCAGAAATTCCAATCCAGATGATGCGTTACATCTTTTTTATTCTTAGTAGATTGCTTGGTATAATGACTCCATATTTCACGGATTATGGATTTGGCAGTATTGACAGCCTGCAAGGATCTTTTATCGAGAAGATGGCGACGATATAATAAAAAACACGTCTGAGCTCTCAAACTCGATAATTCTAACATTAACAAGCTACTTCTATAAAAAAGACGCTCTTCGAAAATGGGAAGACTTTTCATCTGACTGACACGGATTGTTATAGTATCGAGCTCCTTCTCCAATTCCATGAACTCAGACCTCTTGATCGTTCCACACATATGCAGCTGCCGGAAAACTCTACTTTGGATATCAGCTAATTGTACACGTAATTGCATGAAACGCAGTGAAAAGTCGCTTGAATAGTCGCCAAGGGGCATTTCACAAGGAAGAACGGTGTTTATTTCTTCGAAGTTAAAAGAAGGCTGCTGTCCGAGGAACGTTGCCAGCATGCAAGATGAGCACCATACATTCCAAAATAAAAGAATTAATCCAATCCCGTTGTGATTGGATGCTATCAATTCTTGAGATACTTTCTTTTTGTGCCATCCTAAAGCAGCTGCAACTTTCAGGGCGTTTACAGATAAATATAGCTGACCTTCTAAAGAAATCATGAGAGTCATAAAGTTAGCCATCAATACAAGGCCGCAAAAACCGTCAATTGAAGGTATCAACAAGATGTTTGGAATCAATCCTTTTGCAATGTTGTAGTATCTATAAGCATCGACAGCCACTTTCGGTATACCGTTCACAAAAGTAGAAGGACTTTCCTCTGAAGGTTTGTGTTTTAGCAATTCTCTTTTGCGCAGAGTTAAAGCTCCAAGACAAAGTACTGTAGAAAGCAAAAATTTCTCGTTATGATCGCCTTCGGCCATTTCCAGATCTCGGTAATTACCTACCAAATCAATTAAATGACGCTTTGATACTCCTGGAGGAGTATGCGACTCATTCTCAAAAATTATATTGATCAATTGGTATCTTTGTTGAATACAATCCATACTCTCATTTCCAGCAATTGGCAATACTTTTTGCCTATCCGAATAATTGATATTTGGATCACAAAAATCCTCTCGCTGGAAGGGGGGCATTACATCACCCAATAACTTCAAAAAGTTGTCAACATCCGCTCCTTCAAATGTGAAGTCGTCAAATTCAAAACTCATTTCAAGTGGGTTGTTCCATGTTTTTTCGCTAGTAAATTGGTCACCATCTCTCGCAAAAGATAGAATATCAATTGCCTGATTTTCCACTGCTTCCGGTTTACTTGCAATTAAAATTCTATTAGCAGTCCTTCTTTTATCCTTTTTTTCGGAAGAACCGTGTACCTCGTTGAAGACGTGATTCTGAAATACAAATTCCTTTGATCCACTTTTACATTGTCTTCTATCTTTTCTTCTGTCGACAATATATATGCATTCTTCTGCTATGTTCAAATGTATACATCTGCTACATGGTTTCTTCCCATCACATTTCAGTTTTCGTCTTTTACAAACGGTACAGGCATTACTTGAGCTTGCCTTCTTCGCATCAGTACATTTCCTCATATCAACACCCCTAACTTAGATCCAACTTCAGCCATGAGGAGGGACTTACTTTTTATAGGAGATTACAACAACCCGCGAACCATCAGGTTGGGAAACCGACGTTCGGACGCCGCGCTTACTCAACAAAAAGGGGAGCGCTTGAAAAAGTTACCCTCTCTGTTAGTGAAGATGATATTTTGAGTCAATGAGGGGATGGCTTTTTGAAAAAGGGCCAAAGCGTAGGAGCGTTTGACGTCAAACCACTTTCTATGCTCAAAAAATGATTTGCAGGTGTTCCGCATTGATTATCAGACGGAATCGCAAGACAGCTCTGTTCTTGGGAAATATTTCCCCACTAGAGTAAATCAAATATGTAGAAAAATATTATAACTGGGCACCATATCGCGAGACACTTTCTCAACATTAATACTCTATTTGAGAATAGAGTCATGAAAAACACCAGGTCAGCTTGAAGATCTTGGTCAAGAAATGCCATGTATTATCAGGTCACCGTGGCCCTGACTCTCGTAAATGCTCAGTGAAAATCGTTGCGTAAGGGTTAATCAAAACAATGGTTTCTTATTTTCTATCGAAATTTAAAATTTTTATTAATTGAAACACTCTAGTAAACATCGGTCACCTTTTTTGTCCAACTAAACACTATCTTACATTTGAAACCTTTGCGAATTTAATCAATCCGTTATGATTCATTAAGCTACTATTAAATGAATGCTTGGTAGTCTTTGTTTATTCATTTTAAGTCTTTTACTTCTTTTTCAGATAAGTTGTGTTGACAAAGCTTTGTCGATACTTTCCAGTTGTGTACTTTTGTATCTCAGATTGGCCTAGATGAAAGACAATCTGACTATACAGTTCAAAAACACATGATCAGATTAAATGCTATATTATACTAGCTTTACTTGAGAACTTGGTATTCCTAGTCATTCAAATGTATTGAAGTGAAGATGGCGATGAAAGTTGATATTATGAAGTAAGCGTGATACGAAAGTTTAAAAGAGTATCTTCCCAGACCGAACTGTAGAT
>NZ_JBDNTS010000048.1:0-3105 GCF_047719775.1 Liquorilactobacillus sp. | reverse complement strand
AAACCTACATTTCTTTCTGCCGAAAACCTACATTTTTAAACTGCCCTTGACACAAGTCACTGAGCAAAATGAATTGCTTGAAGATATAAAAAAAGAATTTCCCTTAAATGAAGATCTAGATATTGGTGGGACTAAACCCGCAATAAATGTATTCAACGAAATAGACAACAAAAAGTACGATTATAATTTATCTTTAAATAATTTAGAAAATCTTGATTTTAAAAGAGTTGCCAGGGGGAGCAATAATTATAGACTTGTTTTTTCAGTAGTTTCAGAGGAAGATAAGACAACTTTAATTCCGAATGTTGAAACTATCTATGATGCGAAGAAAAAATTATTGGATCTTCTTTTAGAGATAAACAAATTTTCAGATTTCATGTTAAAAAATGATAAGCGTAAAGAATTAGTCGATGAATTAACAAATTTATCTAAAGATAAAGATATAAATGATAAAATTTTTAATTTCAGATTCATAAGTTCAAAAGACGATGGTACGGAACATGAATTTCTAAGGTCTGTAGTTACTCAAAATCGCTATAAAACATATGATAATCCAATTATATTGTATATCTCACTTATACTAATTCATAATCTTTCCAAAACCACAAAGAAGGATTTTTACTTGGACAGCATGCACGTCAGTGATTCTACACTTGATGCTTCATTTCTGGAAAAATCAGGAATGAAAATTGACAAGGATATAATTGTTACAACAGGTTTAATTATTTCTAATAGTGAGTTAGGTGATGGTGCTGCTAAATTTAATGCTGTATATAAAGTGGAGAATACAGACGGTAAAAAAGTTACAGTAATCAGAGATGAACTTGCAACTATTAATCATGGCAACAATCCAGATACGATTAAAGAAAAATTGAAGAAATTAGAAAATCTTGAGCAAAATCGAAAAGATACTATATTAGCTGTCAAAGAAATTAAATGGTCTAAAAAGATAAAAAGAGATGATGTTTTAAAGTTAATGGCATTGATTAGTCATGTGAGGAACGTTCCCTCAAGGTTAAAAGATTCAATGAAAAAAAGCATAGATCAAATCGATTTAACAAAACAAGCATATAATGTTCTTGGAATTTTTGATAAATTAGATGGCTTTTTGGAGGAAGAGGATCCTGATATCGCCTTAATATTAGAATCAAAGTTTAACGAGTGGCTAACTAGATTCTAAATAGTTTAAGGACTATAGCTGCTTAAAAATCAATAATAGCCCCCAACATCTACATTATAGATGTTGGGGGCTATTGTTTCAATGTTTTTGAGGGGCGATTTGTTAGTTATAGACCCTCAAAGCGGCTAATAAGTTTATTTGCATTCACTAATTGCCTTTAAATATGCGATAGCCCTTTCTTTATTACAGTTTGACCACACTCCAGAGTACGGCTTAACTTTATTATGTTTACCTAAGGTAAAGGCACCCTTTAAATTAGCACCCTCAAAAAAGAAGGTTCGGTCACCGTAAATGGTGTTAGAACAAATAATAATTAACTCTTCAATGATGGCTTGATGACTAATATTAGCTGTTGGGGAAGGAAGGGTGACTATGTAATTAGTGTTTGAAACTAATACAGCATTTGGAGTGATAGTTATTTTTGGAAAGTCCTTATCCTTATCCTTATTTGAAGAACCGTTGACAAACGTAATATCTTGGCTTTTTTGAATTTTATAAAAACGTACCGAATCTACAACAGTATTATCACCGGTTAATGAAAAATATTGTAAATCATAGGGATATGAAATGAATTTCCACATAGGAAAAACACCATTTATGATTTTATCATCTTCTGCAACCATTTTAATAATACTTAGAAGGAAGGTTCCGGTAAAGGCAACTAAAGCTGAGTATAGCGAAGAGTTAGTAATCAACAGACAAAATGAAAGTATAGTCAACAAAACTATAAATGCAATTGCTAGGTGCATGTGTTTTTTTTGTTGGTAATGAATAACAACTTGCCTCCTTAGACTTTATTTGAAATAGAATTTCCTGTTAGTTATAGTCTCTATTTGGATTGTAGTCACTTATTATACCCTCTCTTAAAAGTTGTCTCAGGAACTAGCTTACATCCATGTTGTTAGAGTAAACAAGAACAAACTCTGCGGTCTTTACTACACTACCATTAATAGCAGCATATCTTCTTGTGCCTGCTACTGCGGAAGTTTCAATGTGTAAATTTGAAACAAAAGAATTTATTCCAAAAATATCATCCATTAATAATTTTAATTGACTTTGTTCATTATCATCAATAGAAATAAAAATAATTCCGTCCTTAGATAAAAGCCTTTTTGCTATTTTTAGCCTACTAGCCATAAAGCTAAGCCATTTAGAATGCTTGTAAGAGTCATCCTTCTTCACAAAATAGTCATTATATTTGAAATCTTTATGTCCAGTATTATAAGGCGGATCAATATAAATAATATCAATTTTGCCCAGACTTGTTTTTTCTAATAAATGAAGACTATGCAAATTGTCTCCCTCTAAAAGGAAATCATATTTTTCAGAATCACTGTTATTAATTTCTTTACCTTTATCTTCGATAAAGATTGGAATTTTAGTTTTCATCTCCTTTTCAACTTTTTCTAAATGTTCTTCCCATACTAATCCATACTTTTTTGTTTTCAGTAATTGTATTAATTTCTCCAGTTGGGGAATATCCTTCAAGTTACCATCGTTTTGAGCTCTATAAATTAAAGATTTTACATAATCAATAGAGTTATTTCTTTCATTTTTCTTAGGGAAATCATTAAAATTATTATTAGACATAAAATTTATATGTTCCTTTCAATTAATAAATTAGCGATTTCTATTCCAAAAATGCCACCAACTCTTATTGATTTTATTTTTATGTATTTTTTTTTGATTTTTGTCAGTATCGACAACACCATTTTTATTTTTCTTGTCGTTTTTTTTATTGATATAACTGGAATTATCACCATTCGACAAGTTGTCGCTTTCTTTGGTTGCTTGTCGTTTCTGAGTTGAATTAGAAGATTCAGGAAGACCATTCAATTCTTGGATATGGCCTTTTAATTGCCGATTTTCCGCAAGTGTCGCTAACTGTAGTTGTTGCTGCTGATCCAAGGACTTTTGTAATTTGG
>NZ_JBDNTS010000047.1:0-3133 GCF_047719775.1 Liquorilactobacillus sp. | reverse complement strand
GCATAGGACAAAAAAGTCTCTATTTAAATTGTCTATTTTATTGACAGGGGACCAGATTCCACTAGTATTAATCAAGATACAGTTAAAACACCTTCAATGAGTAATGAACAAACAACAAACAATTCAGTAAGTACTCAAAAAATTGGTTCTGTTTCTCCTGAATTTGCAGTAACAACTTTATTAGCAAAAACCGAACCTGACAGCATTGAAATTGGTGATAACCTCTATACTCAAGCCGATACTGTTGATATATCCTCCTATCAATATTGGTTAACACTTGATGATTTTAAAAAGCTCAAATCATTAGGAATTAAAAGTGTTATTGTTAAGATTACGCAGGGAACAAGCTACAGTAACTCATACAGTTCACAGCAAATTTCTCTTGCCGAGCAAGCAGGTTTAAGTGTTTCCGTCTATCATTATGCAACTTTTTCAGATTCAAATTCAGGATACGCTCAGGGTCAATATGCTGCCATTACGATGAAATCACTTGGCTTAAGTAATAAAACTCTAATCTTTGCAGATATGGAAGATTCAAAAACTCTCAGTCCAACTGTTCAAGCAGGTTTATATAGTTTCTGGGATGCATTATCAAATGCTGGCTTTGTTAACCATGCCGTGTACACCTTTGCTTCATATGCATACCTTAATCAAGTGACTGCTACTGTCGACAATGCACGGACTTGGATTGCACAGTATCCTTACACCCCATTGCGCGGCGGAAGCTATGAAAACGAATGGGGAACAGATGGTTATGGCGGATGGCAATTTTCTTCCACAGCACATTTGCCTGGACGCGAAAGCATGGGAACACTCGATGTTTCGCATGACTATAATGGTTTATTAACTAACTATAATATCGGTACCGTTGCTAATGTTCAAATAATCAATAATACCGTACAGGTTTCTGGTTGGCACATAGCTAATCTTTCTGACGTTGAGCCTTATGCTTTTATTATTATGTATGATTCTACAACTGGACACGAAATTACTCGTGTGAGTTATACTCCTAGTCAACGTTTTGACCTCTATAATACATATAAAAATATTGCAAGTTCTGCAGATAGTGGCTTCAACACTGTACTTACAATTCCTAGCGAATACCAATTTGGTGGAAAAAATATACAATTTATACTTCGCTATTCAGATGATATCAACGGAAATGGTAATTATACTGATATCTGGTCGCGAACTTATACCTTCTCAAACAATGTCGGATATGTTGACAGCTTTTCACTTGGTGCCAACAATACACTTCATGTTTCCGGTTGGCACGCCGCCGATGCTTCAACTATTTTGAAAAACGCCTTTTTAATTGTCTATGATGACACTACTGGTAAGGAAATTACTAGAGTCCAATATACTCCAACTAGTCGCCCAGATGTTGCTAAAAATGGTTATGGTTATATTTACGATGCAAGCCAAAGCGGTTTTTCAACCACCATTAATCTAGGTAGTTACCTAGTTAATGGTCATAAATTGCAAGTTGTAATGCGTTATTCTGATTCATCAACTGGCGAAGGCGAACATACTGATGTCTGGTCTAACAGCTATACCATGGCAAATGCGAGCGCTGGATATGTTGATAGCCTTTCACTTGGTGCCAACAATACACTTCATGTTTCCGGTTGGCACGCCGCCGATGCTTCAACTATTTTGAAAAACGCCTTTTTAATTGTCTATGATGACACTACTGGTAAGGAAATTACTAGAGTCCAATATACTCCAACTAGTCGCCCAGATGTTGCTAAAAATGGTTATGGTTATATTTACAATGCAAACCAAAGCGGTTTTTCAACCACTATTAATCTAGATAGTTACCTGGTTAATGGTCATAAATTGCAAATTGTGATGCGTTACTCTAATACAACTAGTGGTGAAGGTACTCGTATTGATTATTGGTCAGAGCAAAAAAAATTTTAACAGTACTTTCCGATAGATTAAACCAACAAAATTTCAATATAATAACAAGTAATATTCAGAATTAAAATATAAACATGTCCAACTTTTTTAAGGCGGTACACGAGTAGTGGGAAGTACATTTCGAATAAGCAACGACTTTAAGGTCTAAAAGGCTCATAAGACTTCTAATTGTTTCATGATATAACGCATAACTAACTTTTCGTCGATATCCATACGTTTCATGGCTTTCATGATAAACATGTTCAATGAACAACTTTACATCCGCATGCTTATCAGTCTTTTTCATCCGTTTTCGTTGATCCGTAGTAAATGACTCGTGGTAATTCGAATTGTCCTAATAATATTTGTAGCTTGTATTGCGACCTTAAGAAGTCCGCAATAACTGTCTTTTCGCGATTTGTTAATGCTTGAATTGATTGTTCCTCATGACCGCTAATGCTTTTAAAATATCACGTTCCATTTCAGTTTCATGCAGTTGTGCTTTGAGTTTGAGAATTTCCTCTTTATACTTTTCCTCAGCTGACGGTTTAAGTTTCTTGTTCTTTAGTTTAAGCATTCCTCGAGGTCTTTTACGTAAACCAGCAGTACCCATTTTGGGGAATGTATTCACCCATGAATTTACCCAGCTGAATGTAATATCGAAATGAGTAGCAGCTGTCATTTGGCTGACCTCATATGTTTTTACATAGCTTACCACATAAAGTTTGAAATCTTGTGAGTAAACCTTTTTGGTATGTTGCATTTTGAAGATGATAGTCCATTCACGTTTACTTGCAGAACCCATCTTCGAATAGTTGTCATACTTGAAATATTATATTTACGCATTAAATCAGAGTAAGAAACATCTCCATTTCAGTACTCTCGAACTAATTTAACTTTGAATTCACATGTATATTTGGTCATAAAAAGCACTCCATAATAATTAGATTTTTCTAACTATTATGGAGTGCTTCATTTTGACACAGCTCCTATTTATATATCTTCAATTAAACTAGATCTTGTACTTTATGAACTATTCTGATGCCAAAATTCTCTTAATTATAAAAGAAAAGGCTTCTCAAAAAAATTTTTTGATTTCGTCAAAATAACTTTCAAAAAGCAAAAAAGTATCTCATTCTTTTTTCTATACAAAATGCTTCATTTTTAATAATCATAACTATGGCAACCTACAATTATGATTAACATTTTTAAAAACGTCCTTTTATAATTC
>NZ_JBDNTS010000046.1:0-3644 GCF_047719775.1 Liquorilactobacillus sp. | reverse complement strand
GAATTGATTTTCTCATAAAGATTTCTCATCAACAGCGGTTGACAAAGAGCCATTAATTGTTGCACATAATGCAAATTTTGATTGTAGTGTTCTAAGCCATACTCTTCAATTTTACGACCTGGCTGTTCCTAATTATTTAGTTCTTGACACACTTGCAACGAGTCGCAACCTTTTTAGTTTAGATAACTACAAGCTCAATACAATTTGCTCAAATCTTGATATTACACTGAATCATCATCACAATGCGTTAGATGATAGTCGTGCCTGTGCCGATATTTTGTTGTATCAGATTAGAAATTATGGTGTTGATAAGGTATCAAACTACATTAAGTTGAAATAGCATTTCAAATAAAAAAAAGAGTTAAGTACATGTCTCTCTTATCTCCAAGCATTTTAGGAGGTAAGTCATGCCATGTATTAACTCTTTTTCTTTTATATTTTATATTAGTATTAATCTTGGGGATTATTTAAATGTGCTAATTGACCTTGAAATTCCTGTTCATATTTTCCAACATCAGCACTAGTTGTTGAAACAGTGTAATCAGCAATTTCACCATGTTCAGATTGATCAAGTCCAGTAATTTCAGCACTTTCTTCAACACGTATCTTCATGAAGAGTTTCAAAATAAATATTAGCAGGCTTGCTACAATTGTGACAAACACAATTGTAAATAACGTTCCAACGATTTGAATCAATAATTGGTGGAAGCCTCCACCATAAAATAATCCATTGCTAATAGAACTATTAGCGAATTTACTTGCAAACGCACCAGTTAAAATTGATCCTACAATCCCTGAAACACCGTGGCAACCAAATGCATCTAGTGGATCATCATATTTTAATTTTGGTTTGACATATGTGATAAACAAATAACTCACGATTGCACTCAAAGCGCCAATCCAAAACGCACCAGCACCCGTTACAAAACCTGTTGCGGGGGTAATTCCGACAAGCCCACAAATTGTTCCTGTACACGCACCCTCCAATGTAGGTTTACCAACGACGACCATATCCAAAACCATCCAAGTAACTAATGCTGCAGCCGTAGCAACAGTAGTTGTCAAGAATGCCTGAACAGCAATTTCCGTCATGCCGAGTGCCGAACCAGCATTAAAACCATACCAACCAATCCAAAGAATTGTTGTACCTAAGAGTACCCAAGGTAAATTATAATGACTCTGTTTTTCTTTTCCAAAGTTAATTCTCTTACCAAGGAACACTGAAAGTACCAGAGCAGTAACACCTGCATTGATATGAACAACTGTTCCACCAGCAAAATCCAAAACACCATATGAAGCAAGCAGACCATTGCTACTCCATACCATATGTACCATTGGATAATAAATGAAAATTGACCATAAAATAATAAAAATAAGCAAAAAATTAAATTTCATCCTACCAACTACCGCTCCAACAAAGAGTGCAGGTGTAATAATAGCAAACATCATTTGAAACAGTAAAAAGGTACCAACGTTAATTCCAAGCTCTTTCGACTGTAATTGAGCTAAGTTCAAACCATCTAGAAAGAAATGCTTAACAGTTCCAATTACGCCGCCAATATTCCATTGAATGAGAGTTCATAACCAACTGCTGCATAAAGTAAAACAGCAACTCCACAAATTACAAAGACTGAAAACATTGTATTAACAACATTCTTTTTTGAAACCAATCCACCATAGAAAAAAGCTAAACCAGGTGTCATAAAAAATACTAGAACACACGAAATAATCAAAAATGTAGTATTAGCTGCATTCATATAAGAATCCCCCCTATTTGATGTCACAAATTATAACATCACATGCAATTGGATGTCTACAAAAAAAATAAAACTGTTTATATCTAATTTAATTCTATATTTTTATTTTTTTTATAAAGATATATTACCCTTTATTAATCAAAAGCAAGCTATATTCATCGAATTTTTGATCTTTCTATTTTTGTAAAGTATAACTTCTTACATGCTCACGATACTAACTTTAATTTTTTAGGACGAAAATTCAGCCTTAAATCTTCTAAACTGCTCATACAATATTCTTTTTTTAGATATGTCTGAGTTACAATCTGGATACCTATTTCAAAGAATATCTAATTCCATCAATATAGAATAATTCACGAATAAACCTAGATTATAAGCAGACAGCAATGCATATTTACTAAATTATTCCGTTATTTATTTGAAAAACAGCATCGATTGATCAACAATTGGATTTTGACCTATCATTAATAGTCTTGTAACTCTTGTAAAAGCTGCAAACTCAGTGACAATAATTCTAAGGTTGAATTATACCTATTCCAAGTAAATAGTATGCCAGAAAGGCTCTCCTATCAGATGGTAAAATTTGAGAACCAACACGAAATTACGAATATCTTATACACTTTACTACCGGTTTTCTGCTGTTAGCAGCAAAATTGCAACAACTTCATAATTAATTATTTTTATTAAAAATAAAAAAGCCCCAACCATACGGTTTAAGACTTTCTTATTGCTTCTAATTATAACTAAAAATACCGGTGATCGGGGTCGAACCGATACGCCCTCAACGGGCACTGGATTTTGAGTCCAGCGCGTCTGCCAATTCCGCCACACCGGCATATTACAAGGTAAAACTATACTACAGTTAGCGCCTAAAAGCAACTAAAGGCGGTAACCGGATTTGAACCGGTGATGAAGGTTTTGCAGACCTCTGCCTTACCACTTGGCTATACCGCCAGATATAGTACAAATCCAAAACTGGGTTAGCTGGATTCGAACCAGCGCATGAGGGAGTCAAAGTCCCTTGCCTTACCACTTGGCTATAACCCAATTTTAAAGGCGATAGGTGGGAATCGAACCCACGCGTGCCGGAGCCACAATCCGGTGCGTTAACCACTTCGCCACTATCGCCATATGGCAGGGGTAGTAGGAATTGAACCCACACTGACGGTTTTGGAGACCGTAGTTCTACCTTTAAACTATACCCCTATTATTAAAAAATGGAAGGGAGTGGATTCGAACCACCGAACCCGAAGGAGCGGATTTACAGTCCGCCGCGTTTAGCCAGACTTCGCTACCCTTCCATGGTGGCGCGGGACAGAATCGAACTGCCGACACATGGAGCTTCAATCCATTGCTCTACCGACTGAGCTACCGAGCCATCATAAATATTAAAATATAAAACGGTCCTAGACGGATTTGAACCGACGATCTCCTGCGTGACAGGCAGGCGTGATAGACCCCTACACTATAGGACCGTAATATTATGGAGGATACAGGGCTCGAACCTGTGACCCTCTGCTTGTAAGGCAGACGCTCTCCCAACTGAGCTAATCCTCCAATATGACCCGTACGGGATTTGAACCCATGTTACCGCCGTGAAAGGGCGGTGTCTTAACCACTTGACCAACGGGTCATTCTGCAACGGAGAGTAAGGGATTCGAACCCTTGAAACAGGTCATAACCCGTTTACATGATTTCCAATCATGCTCCTTCGGCCAACTCGGACAACTCTCCAGCACATATGCTAAACTCCGGCAGGCGGGCTCGAACCGTCGACAACCTGATTAACAGTCAGGTGCTCTACCAACTGAGCTATGCCGGAATAACTATAAGCACGGCAACGACCTATCCTCGCAGGGGGCGATCCCCCAACTACTATCGGCGCGA
>NZ_JBDNTS010000045.1:0-3688 GCF_047719775.1 Liquorilactobacillus sp. | reverse complement strand
ACCAACAGTTCTAACCTGCCGTTTTCCTACATTTTACGGGTGCCTTTTACAGATATATAGAATGGCACAGAAAACGTCATATAAATCAACTTGCCGCGGCTTCGTCCGTTGACAAAAGTTTTCTAGTTCTGAGCGAATGACTTCAAACTGTTGGCGAGTAATATTACTGGGATAATTAGGCATAACAATTTCCTTTTTTGCAAAAGTATACCAAAACTCAATTTAGATCTCAAACAGTTTCTTAGTAATTGAGTTTAATGTTAACTAAAAAAGCAAATCCTAAGGGATTTGCTTTTTTTCATTGATTGAATTAAGCAAATAATTCCATTTGAATCCTAGTTTAATAATGGTCAAAATTAAGTTTTAGCAAACAACTCATCAAGGGTAATTGCATTCGATTTATATTTCTTTAATCGCTTGTTAAAAGCATTATAACTGATACCAATGTATTGGGCAGCTTCCTTGTAAGAATAGAAAGTTCGTCGATGATATTTAATCATATGTCCCTGTGAATGCTTCGGCGATCTGAACAATTGTTCAATAGTGAATTCACCATTGAGATACTTTTTCAAACGTCCATTAAAGGCAGCACTTGAGATACCAATATAATCATAGGCAGCCTTATATGAGTTAAAGGTTATTCCTTGATAATGGAGTTTAATAGTATTTAGCTGTTTAGCCCGTAAATTAGTTGAGTTCCGAGAATAGAGGTCATCAATATCGTATATTCCTTGATGATAACGCTTTAGCCTTTCAGTAAATTTTGTTGGTGTAATACCAACATATTTAGCAGCCATTAATTTATTTTCAAATACTTTTTTGTGATACGGAGGTAATTCGTAGGATTGGTATTTTACTGATGAAAACAATTCATCTAAAGTAATTTGATCTGCATAATATTTTTTTAACCGCCGATAAAAAGTTGTTTGAGAAACACCCGCGCTTTTAGCAGCTTCCTGATAATTGATAAAAGTCTCACCATGATAGGTGAGACTTTTATGTTTCTGTAATTGTGTTTTTTTTCCAACGGAGTTAAAAAGTTCTGCAAGCGAGAACTGCCCACTCTGATATTTTTGGTATCGTTTAGAAAAACCTGTTGCAGTCATACCAAGAAAATTTGCTGCTTGTTGATAACTTATAAATCGCTTTCCCTTATAAACAATTGGTTCCATATATGATCCCCCCTATAATTGAACTCAGTGTTTCTGACGGCGAAACAGCTCATCAATGGGCAATTCTCCAGATAAATATTTATGATATCTTGCGGAAAAGGCTGATTGAGAAATGCCGAGATACTGACAGGCTTCTCGTTGAGTTTCAAAAGTGTGCCCATTATAGGTTATTGCCATTGTTTTAGAATGCTTTTTCTGTAGTTCAAGTGGATCGGAAGCAAAAATATCATCTAAAGTATAGTCACCATTATAATAACGTTTTAAGCGTTGCGTAAAAGTATTTTGGCTAACACCGACATAATTAGCTGCTGCTTTCTTACTGCTAAAAGTCTTCCCATGCCAAACTGGCATGGGATAGGTTGTGTATGTAGGTGCTCTAAATAAATCTTCTAAGGATATTTCACTTCTCAAATATTTTTTATACCGTCGATTAAAAGAAACTGAAGTAATGCCAATAAACTTAGCTGCGTCTGCATGACTGCTAAATTTTTGATTTTTATAACAAATCACATGTGTTAAATGATAGTTACCATTATAAAAAAGGTCATTAAGATCATACTCTCCAGCTTGATACTTTCGATAACGTTTTGCAAACCCGGTTTTAGTAATGCCAACAAAATCAGCAGCCTGCTGATAAGAAGTAAAACTTTTCCCGCTATACTGAATGGGGTCCATTTGCTGCTACCTTCCTTTCTACGACCTATATAAAAACAAAAAATGAACGACCAATTCATTTATAAATTCATACCAGCATCACAAGTGATAATCCAATCCCAGAATAATTAGGCATACTCCCACAAAGATAATTGAGAAGCCAATACAAAGCATAAATAGTTTAAAGGGATCTTCAACGGTAAATTTATTGTTTTGTTTAAAAATAATAAATCCGCTAAGTACCACTAGTAGTCCGATAAATAGTAATTTCGGGGTCATTCATGACGCAACTCCCTTACCTTGGTACTTCAAAACGGTGGCGATGGCTTAGGGGGTTAAAAAAGTAACCCAACTTAAGATAATAACCAAAGCCAAGATTAACCACCAATTATTTTGCCAAAAATGCTTAATATCCATTAATTTTGTTCTCTCCTAATTAACTGATGAAGTGCTTTAATAAAAATTCGGCTAATTTAGTCATTACCACATTATACTTATTTAACAGGTCCTTAAATTGATGTAGCTCATGTTGTTTTAATGATTTACGCTCAATAACCATCTTTTTTAACACCGCAATTAAACCTATTAATTGTTCTCGATCTTCAAATTTAACGAGTGGAATTAAACCTTCCAAGTTTTCAAGAGAAACCTGCTGAATTGCGGAAGGATTGAACCAGCTTGGTGAATTCATGTAATAATTGCGATCATTCTCTGTTTCAAACTTGAGATGATAGCTATAATGAATTCTTTCAACATTTGTAATGTAATATTTTTCTTCCTGGAAATCAATAAAAATATCCTCATCTTTAATTTCAAAAAAATGCTCATCTTCATTAAAAACCAGATAAAAGCTCCGATTGGCATAATCTGGAAACGCAGTAACTGTGCCTAAAAAATTACCTTGACGATAAACCTGATAGTGATTAATCAAATTTTCGTTTGTTTCCGTTTGTTGAGACATTGACTTCACACCACCATTATTATATTCTTGAACTGGTAAAGTTATAGTTTCGTTAACCAATAAGTTATTTTGTAATTTGTTGAAGTAAGAACATTAATGTTCTATCGGAAGATATTGACAGACTGAAAATGTCTTCGATTAACCATTTATAGTGGTTTTATTAGCTTATTTTATTATATCATAATCATCAGGTTTTAGATTTAGACAAAGGGGGAAATGTTAAAGTGAAACCATATTTTTATATTTTACTAACCACACTGATAATACTAATTAGTCCCATTACCAGTTATGCAGCAGTTAATTCTGATTATAAAGAAGGGTTTACTTATCAAAATCCAACAGTCATTACTTATCAATATGAAAATCAGACAATTTCTAAAGACCGAACCGCTTATCAAAGTGCTTTTAGGGCTTGGACCAAAGCTTTGCATCAGAAAATTAAATTCATCAAGGTTGCCGATGCCCCTGATGTTGTTATCAGTTCAGCTAATTATGGTGACTGGTATACAGACAAGGCTGGAAATACCTATTATATGAATGCAGTTACTCAATTAACAGTCTCTGGCAGCGTTCTTATCCATTCAAAAATTTATATGTATGACAAAACCTTAATTAAAACTGGTAACGACAATAAAACTATGCGATTATTGGTAGCTGAGCATGAAATAGGCCATATTTTAGGGCTAGGAGAACTAGACCAGCATCCGAATGACGTAATGTCCCGAATTTGGGATTACTCTTCTCAGAAGCTGAAGATTTCTCAATTAGATGTCCGAACTGTTCTGCAGGGAGATAACTTAGGCTAACTATTGATTATAAAAGGGATAGGGTTGTAGAGGCGATCTGTGTGATTTGTGATTAAAAATTAATTTTTAATCACAAATCACACAGATCGCCTCTA
>NZ_JBDNTS010000044.1:1684-3762 GCF_047719775.1 Liquorilactobacillus sp. | reverse complement strand
TTTAGGCTAATTATACTCAAAATAAGTTTACCTGAAAAATTTTGCACCAGAACCACTTGGGAACTAAATAGCGCTAAAAAAATTGACGGATTCTAGAGGTAATAAGTTGTATTTCCTCAGGCTTTAAAGTTGCTTCAACTTGTCCGTTTGAACGTTTAGTGGGGTCAATAGCACGAACATGTTGCAATAAAGCTGTTCCATGAATCTTATTATGGTTGATCTCCACAAAAAGTGGAGATTTAGCATACTTTTCCACCTGCCAATATTTTGCAGAAGTACTAATTGGTACCACAATCACAGTATTAAAATATTGGTTGTAGTGAGCGTTACTGATAACCAAACAAGGGCGCTTCTTTTTAGTTTCAGTGCCTTTAGCGGGGTTTAAATCAATCCATAAAATGTCACCTTGAGTTAATTTCATTAATCAAAATCTTCACTTTCTACATCTGGTCCCCAGTCGAGTTCTGGAGTAGATAGGTTACCAAATTGTTTTTCTTGTGCTGCAACAGTTTGCCACAGATCGGGTTTACTAGGGATAATAGTAATTGTGCCATTAGGGGAGATTTTCCATTCAATAACGTCACTAGATTGAAGATCTAAAAGATTACGCACGGTTTTAGGAATAGTTACCTGATTTTTACTCGTAATCTTTGAACGAACGGTAGTTGAATCGTTAGTATTCATATAAATCAACTCCTTACTTTTTCCTTACTTAAATAATAACATAGTTAAAAGAGGAAGACAATCCTTGATCAACGTTAATAATCAGGACGAAGTTTAGAGAAAACAGTTTAAAGTGAGCGTTAAGAGGTTCTTTTTTTTGTATAAAAATAAACTCACTCAATTTTAGAGTGAGTCTATTTGACATAACCACGACTTCAGGCAAGTAACCTGAAAAGGGAGCTTTTCACATGTTTAAGCGAAAAATAGTTTAGGGCAGATCATTACCTGCAGCCAAGTAAACGTCGTACCATTCCTGAGCTGTTAGTTTAACCTTAGTGCCATCTACTGTATCGCGTAAATGAGCAGGGTTCATTGTACCAGCGATCACTTGTAGTTTTGCAGGGTGCCGCAAGATCCAGGCAGCAGCAATGGCATTTTTAGATACACTGTATTTATCTGCTAATTCTTGCAGTTTATCATTAACTTTAGGAAAATCAGGATTGTCAATGAATGTCCCTTCGATCTGACCATATTGGAAGGGCGACCATGCTTGGATCGTCATGTTGTGAAGTTGTGAATACTCTAATAATCCGCCATCATGATCAATACTTCTAGCGTCCGTCATGTTTGTGTGAATATCACGATCGATCGGACCTGTGTGCATTACACCAAATTGCAACTGATTGATCAGTAGTTTTTGATTGACAGCTGATTGAACTAAGTCCACTTGACCAGGGTTCATGTTAGATACGCCAAAATGCCGGACCTTTCCAGAGCTTTGTAATTCATCAAAAGCCGCTGCAACTTCGGCTGGGTCCATTAATGCATCAGGACGGTGGAGCAAGAAACTATCTAGATAGTCAATACCCATCCTTTCGAGCATGCCATCAACAGTTTCGAGTAAATGCTTTTTTGAAAAGTCATAACGTGTGATCTCATTATTACGTTCAGGATTACGATAAATTCCGCCTTTAGATTGAATAAAGAAGTCATCTCGTGACAAAGATGATTTTTTAAGCGCTTGGCCAAACCTTTCTTCAGCCTTCCCGGCATCGTAGACGTCCGCGGCATCAATATAATTAATACCTAAGTCCTTGGCAGTTTCTAAAACAGTAACCGCATCGTCGACACTTAGGGGTGCAATGCGCATAATGCCCAAAATGACCTCAGAACCTGTAAAACCAGAACCACCAATTTTGACTTGTTTCATTAAAATATCCTTCCTTTCATCTCTAATACTTATGGCAAGTATAAAACAATTAAAGACAATTTCAAAACGATAAAAACTTGGAACCAAATTCAACAAAGTTGATCTTATCAAACTTAAAATCTTTGTCTCGTTAGAAGCAATTATCCGCTAATGGATGTAAGCTGATTCCTGAGACAACTTTTAAGAGAGCGTATAATGAATAAAT
>NZ_JBDNTS010000044.1:0-1674 GCF_047719775.1 Liquorilactobacillus sp. | reverse complement strand
CGACAAAGAATTCAAACAAAACATCATCAACCTATATAAACAAGGCGAATCAGCTTACATCCAATCTTTAAAGCATCGTTAAGTACACCGGCTTTGCCACCACTCCCACTACGCTCAAGAACCTTTACCTTTTGTCCTTGTACAGCCGCTTCTAAAATTGTTTTTCGCATTATTTTTGCGGTTCCATCTGTACAATTATCTGCATATAAAAGTATTTCAAGTTTATCATTGGGATAATTTAAGTTAAAAATGGCTCTAATTGTTTGTTCAATGACAAGCTCCTCATTATGTGCTGGCACCACCAATGTGATTAATGGATAATACTGTAGTAAACTCACTTTTATCTTGTTACGGCTATTGGGTAACCAGAAGCGTACTGCACCACTTAACGTTATAAGCCCCATTGGATGTAACCAACTAAATCATGATATGGAAAATCGTAGTGATTACTTGCCCACAGTATGATTAAAAGAATTACAACTAGGGCAAAAGCTTTTTCTCATACTATTTGGCTGCCAGTGGTAATTTAAAGATGATAAAAGTCGATACAGCGTAAATAATTAAAATCGGAATCAGTAACATTCCATAGGTGATGGGCCACGTCAAAACGGTCATTAAGGCAGTGCCAACGGTATTTAAAATTACTAACGTTTTCCTGGTTAGTTTAAATGAATGCCACATTAAAAACCACCAGTATACCAATGAGATAAGCAGTACAAAGCTTCCCAATTCAGTTAATGACAATTTATATTCCTCCTAGACGTTGCTTATTTGTATTAGCACTATGGAACATAATTTAGACAGGCTCTCTAAATTAATACGTTTTGATTTTATAAACGCCAAAACGATTAATGTCCATATAAAGTTTACTATGCGGGTGAGCATCTCTCATATTAGTCAGGTGATCTGCTATATTGCTAAAATAGACAGAAAGGGTAACTCCGACTGGTGGAGATACAAGTGATCCAAATTCAGCAATAGCTTGACCATTTTTGGATTCTGCTATCTCTTTATTTACTGCTGTCTTATTGCGCATATACACCCTAATCCCCCACCAAAAACGTTTAATAGTTGGATTTGGTGAAGACTTGGCCAATACTACACCGAATGCTGCACTTGTTGAAGCTCCATATGACTTATCATTAGTCTTGATAGTATAGCCGTTGCTTTTAATGTCAGCATTGACTTGTGAAAGCTCATCTTCTATTTCTGTAACCATGCTTTGAGAAACATTATTATTTTCAGGGAGCTGTAATACGTATTGATTATTAACAACTTTTACATATGGATCAAGTTGATTAATTTGATTATCAGTCAATTGATTATTTTCTGAATCTGATAATTTTGCTGTTTCAGTTGTTTGACCAGCATCCTTTATGACATTAGTTTGTTTTAACTGGGTAGTATCTGCAGAAGCCCTGCTTGTTGGTATATATGTGGCAGTTAAAATTGCACTTGCCAATAGAACTAACCCTAATTTTCTGTTTTTCATTGTTCATCGACCTCTAAAGTAGCAAAATCTTAGTCTACGAATTATATAAAAATATTTACAAGCAAACCATAAGTCTTATTTTTAGTATTTTCAATTATAATACTCATACGCGTGGTGCTAGTTAAATTTAGACAGTAAAAAAGCCTGACGGTGTACACTTAAATCAATATACAGTAAAGAAG
>NZ_JBDNTS010000043.1:0-4304 GCF_047719775.1 Liquorilactobacillus sp. | reverse complement strand
CTGTATCACGATAGTTCATTAAGGTATTTCTGTGTACAGTTCTAGTCTCAACATCATTTAAAATTTCAACACTAAATCTAGCACAGTCTTTTAGATTCACAATTAATGCACGAATCTTACTTTTAAATTCACGTTGCTGAAATTCTTTAATTTCTGTAATTGAACTATTCAAATCATCCATTTTTGAACTGATTTCAGTCATATAATATTGTCCAACAACCATTGAAGCAGCATTCATTACATTGGCTGTAGATAATACTTTTGATTGCTTTGCTTCCTTCAGTAGTGCTTGACTTTTGATTTTCCCACTTTTTCCTTGAACGAATCCTCTAAGATAATCTCCATCTCCATGGGCTTTAACTAATGTTTCTCCTTTTTGTATAACAACTTCATAAAGACCATTTTTACTATTTCCAACAGGAATATTCTTAGTAATTAACTCAGCAAACCTTGGAGATAATGAAATGAGTTCGTCTAAAACTGCACTATCTGTAATTTCATGTAACTGTTTATTCAATATATCTTTATCTGTTTTAGAAATAAATTTAAGCTCATTTTTGTTTTCTAATTCTTCGTCATTCTTCTTCATCCAAAAAGCCATAATAACACCCCTTTTTAATCCCCCAAATTTCCCCTAAAAAATAAATACTAACAATAACTGTTCACCGATATTTACTACTATTACGTAATTCTAATTTTAGAATAACGATTTCTTTAAATTATTTCAACTTATTTCATTGTATAAAGTAAATAAATTTAAAAAAGATAGTTGATTTATATTTATTGGAGCACATAAAACATGCTTTTTTGTAGATTGGGAACAGCGTAAGCTGGGCGAGCTAGCTAAAATCTCTCGAGGTGCCTCACCAAGACCCATCCAAGATCCAAAATGGTTTGACAATTCGTCCAAGGTTGGGTGGTTACGCATCGCTGACGTTACAGAACAGAATGGGAGAATTCATCACCTTGAGCAACACATTTCCAAGCTTGGGCAGAAAAAGACTCGTGTGTTGACCAGTCCACACTTATTACTTAGTATCGCAGCAACCGTTGGGAAACCTGTTGTAAATTATGTACAGACTGGAGTCCACGACGGATTTTTAATTTTCTATAACCTTAAAGTAAACCGAGAGTTTGTCTATCAGTGGTTGGAAATGTATCGTCCGCTTTGGCAAAAATATGGTCAACCGGGAAGTCAGGTAAATCTTAATTCAGAGTTGATTAAGAGTCAGACAATCTTTTTGCCATCAGATAAAGAACAACAAAAAATCGGTACCTTCTTCAAGCAACTTGATGAGACTATTACCCTTCATCAGCGTAAACTGGATCTTCTAAAGCAACTCAAACAGGGATTTTTGCAACAAATGTTCCCCCAAAAAGGAGAAACTGTACCTAAGATGAGATTTACTACTTTTGGTGGCGATTGGGAACAGCGTAAGTTGGGGGAAATAGCTGATATTATTGGTGGTGGAACTCCAAGTACTAGTGTTGCCGAATTCTGGAATGGAAATATTGATTGGTACTCACCTGTTGAAATTGGTGACAAAAATTATATTAATGGGAGTCAGAAAAAAATCACAGAAATCGGACTACAAAAAAGTTCAGCACACATATTACCAATAGGAACAATTCTTTTTACATCACGTGCCGGTATTGGGAATACTGCTATTCTAGCAAAAGAAGGATGTACTAATCAGGGATTTCAGTCAATTGTTCCACACCAAGGGTTCCTTGATAGCTACTTTATATTTTCTCGAACCCATGAATTGAAATACTATGGTGAAATAAATGGTGCTGGATCGACGTTTGTAGAAGTATCAGGCAAACAAATGAGAAAAATGCCTATTTTAGTACCAAATATCGAAGAACAACAAAAAATTGGTGTCTTCTTTCAACAACTCGATGAAACTATTAACCTTCATCAACAAAAGCTTATTCTCTTAAAGCAATTAAAAAAAAGTTTTCTTCAAAAAATGTTCATTTAAAAAGACACTCAGTTGATTCCAGTCATCTGAGTGTCTTTTATACTACATTAATGTTGCCATCTGCTGCATAATTTTTTGACTATCTTGAGCTTCAAGTTCTGTAATGATATGCAGATAAGTCTCTTGGGTCGTAGTCATGCTAGAGTGTCCTAATCTTTGAGCGACTGTAGCGATTGAAACGCCTGCAAATAATAATAATGATGCATGTGTATGTCTTAATCCATGTATGGAAATTACTGGAATATCTGCTTTCTTACACAGTACTTCTAAGCGATGATTTATTGTCGAATTAAAGACTCTTCCATCAATAAAAATTGGTTTTTGCTTATTGTAATCTTTAATCATTTGTGAAAACTGCATTGCGGTTTGCCAATCCAATTGTACTTTTCTAATTGAGGAAGCATTTTTCGTTGGTTGAAATTTTCCTTCTGCAGTACGATAGTTCCAAGTTTTATTAATTGTTAACATCTGAGTTCCAAAGTCAAAATCATTTGGTGTTAGAGCTAATCCTTCAGCAAAGCGAATCCCTGTTTTGGCAATAAGCAAGATAAACCAATCCCAATTTAATTCTTTTTCAAGATCAAGTTGGCGTAAAAGTAGTTGCAAATCAGTCTGACTTAAATATTTAACTTTCTTCTTTCTTGGAGTTTTACCTTTAATAGTGATTTTCCTTGTTGGATTTTGTTTAATTATGCCTTCATCTAATGCATCTAAAATTGCACTTTTGACCTGATGATGAAAATCCATCGTAGTTTGTTTCTCGTGCTCAATTGCATAGTCATTAATTAATTGCTGATATGTACGCCTGTTGAGTTCGCTAACTTTAAGATTTGGTGCTAATTTTCTTAACCACTGCAAACTCATATAATATTTATTTAATGTTACTTCTCGCACAGCATGAACCTTGTACACATCTATCCAATCTGCAAAGTACCTGAAAAAAAGTTGTGAAGATTTTTTTGAAACCATAAAAGAACACCCTCCTAAAATTTTTAACAGCTTTAACAGCTATCTGATTAATTATCTAGGAGAGGAGTTGAATTTGAAACCATATTTAGATGAAAAGTTTTTGTAGAAATCCCTTTTTTAATTGCTTTAAGAGAATAAGTTTTTGTTGATGAAGGGTAATAGTCTCATCAAGTTGCTTGAAGAAGGTACCGATTTTAGACTGTTCATCTGTACTTTTTGGATACGAAAATGTCGTTTTTTGAAGATTATTTTTACTAATTGAAGAAACTTTGGTTCCCTGCATTAAAGGTAAAAGCTGCCTATGATATGTATCTGAATTAATGTAATATCCCACAAAGAAAGTAGCTATTTTTTCTTTTGGTTTAGCTACGATTGTATGAAGTCCTGATACAACAAAATCGCCTTTTATACCACTAACTTCAACAGCTTTTCCAACTGTTTCATCTTCTGCAGCGTCAGTAAAAATAATGTCCCCGTTCTCTAATAAACCATTTTTATATTTATCCAGTGTACCACCTGTTATAAACGGAATTTCATCCCTTCTAATATCTAGAATTGGCCCATACTTTACAAGAATATCCCCATAATGGACATTCCTAATCACACCTTCATCATAGTTCAACTGTGCACGTGATAAAGAGTTCGTAGAAACTGAAAAATCGAAAAACTTTCCCAACTTACGCTGTTCCCAATCACCATCAAAAGCAGTAAATCTCACCTTAGGTATAGTTTCTCCATTTTGGGGGAACATTTGTTGCAAGAAGCCTTTTTTAAGTTGTTTCAAAAGATCAAGCTTACGCTGATGAAGAGCGAGAGTGTGGTCAAGAACCTGCATTAGCTGACTAATTTTTAGCTGTTCGCTAAAACTGGGCATTGGAACTTGGAACTCTTTCATCGCCGAAGCAAGGATATGCCTGATAGTATTACCAGTGGTAATATTCTCGATTTTCTTTGCTGCGTTCTGGGTTTGAAGGTAATCACTTACAAAGTATGGATCAGTCTGCTCTTTTGGATTTGCCACAATTATAACGGCATGAGCCGCTGTATTATTGAGTTCTTCAGGAATAACCGCGCTATGGCCAACGTGACCCGACTGCACGATAACAAGATCTCCGGTGTGCAACCAGTTGGCTTTTTGCTTTTGGTAAAAGACTTCGTTTATATATACGGATGTATTGAAATTCAATTTTCCGTTCTTAACATTGTTAGATTCGAGGTAGAAATTACCTTTGTCTACATAGTAGGGTGTCGCGGTTCCTACGAACGCATTTCGAATTTTAGAGTAGCGTTCACCAAGCTTACGCTGTTCCCAATCGTCAATAACCCCCTTAAACCTTAGTAAGGGTACAT
>NZ_JBDNTS010000042.1:0-4452 GCF_047719775.1 Liquorilactobacillus sp. | reverse complement strand
ATGAAAATTGGGTGTTGATGAACTTCCATCAACACCCAATATTGTAGAACCAAAAAAATTTACTATGAATCTTGGTAAAAGAATCACAGCGATAGCTGGTCTAAATGGCGTAGGTAAATCAACAATACTGGCCATATTAACTAATGTTGGTGAATTAAAAAAATATAAAACATTAAATGGTCAGGACTTTAGAGGTGATTTTGCAGATGTTATCATGTATGATCCTGACCAAGATACCTCAGGAGAAAAGTCAACAATATTTTTTTCTGATTTACCACAAGTTCCATCAAAATATAATGTTATTCCTGAGCTTTCTTTTCGTGCCCTGACACAAACAAGAAAAACAAAAAATGATCGTTTCATCTCTGCAGAAGGTGATGAAAATAAATATACTAAAAAAACTACTGAAAATATTATTAAAAGATATCGACTAATTCCAATAAAAGACGAACAAAGTAAACCGAATGAAAGAAAAATTGAGTGGCCAACACTCTACTTGGGATTATCTCGTCTTATACCTATTGGAGAAAGTGATTCTGCAAAGAAATCGAACATTGATAAAAAATTATCAGACGAAATGATTAAAATACATAAAGAAGTATTATCTGAAAATTTTGATCCTGAAAAATCAGAAATGATGAACATAAAATTAAAATCCATCAGCAATCTAAAATCAGGAATAAAAAACACTAGTTATGGATTTGCATCAAATTCTAATGGACAAGATAATACAGGACAAATTATAGAATCAGTAATGTCTTTTCAAGTTTTAAAAGATACTTTAGGCACGGACTATATTGGGGGCATTCTCGGAATAGACGAACTTGATGCAACTTTGCATCCTGCAGCACAAAACAAATTATTTGATTGGTTATTAAAAATGTCTGAAAAATTGGATCTTCAAATTGTTTTTACAACTCATAGTTTGACTTTATTAGAACATATTTCAGGAGATTTAGAAAACAAATCTATTCAACCTGAAGATGTAAAAATACAGTACTTATCAACACATAGTGACTGTCCTGGAGTTGTAAAAATTAAAGAAAATCCCCCAAAAAATTATTACAGATATGATCTCACAAAAACATATGCCAAGCTTCTACCACAAAATAAGAGTATTAATGTCCTAACTGAAGATGAAGTTGCACGGTGGTTTTTAAAAAGCATATTAGAATTTACTGCAAAAAAAGATAAATTTTCTTTGATCAATATTCTTGATATAAATATTTCATGGCCTCACCTAATAAATTTAGCTTCCTCAGACTATGAATACTATCAAAATAATATCTTCCTACTAGATCCAGATTTAAACTCTGAATCTGGTAAACATGACTTAGAAAAAGTCACTACGAAATATATGTCTCCTTTTGTTATTAATAATGCAAAATTTAATTTTTTTACTTTGCCTGGGAAACAAAAGATAGAAGTAGAAATGTGGAATTATATAAAAAATTCTAAGTCAATGGATAAACTATATAACGATCCAAAAATGGAAAATAATGGCTTAAGTCGCGAAAATCTATTTAAAATTGGTCCTCACTCTACAAAATATGTTAAAGATAAAGAGAATATGAAATATAAACATTGGTTTAGAGACAATATGTATTACATGGATATTATCTTAACTTATTGGATAAGAGACAACAAAGAACCGGTTATGCATTTTCTTGGATTACTATCATCTTCATATGACAACATCATATCTAACTATTCTAAATAAAATTCTGGCCAAAATATATTAATTATGATATTTTTATATCTGAAGAGGTGATAAAATGCCAACAACGATGTCTCCGTTTAGATACCCTGGCGGAAAAACCCAGCTCTCAAATTATATACATCACTTATTAAAGCAAAATAATGTGAGTGATATGTATATAGAACCTTTTGCAGGCGGGGCAGGGATTCCATTAAAGCTATTACTAGAAAACAAGATTAAAAGAATCTGGATAAATGATTATGATAAATCTATATATTCAGTATGGTATGCTATTTTAAACAAATCTGAAGAACTAAAAAATAAAATTTATTCTGTTCCTTTTGATTACTATACTGGTCATGATATCTCACCTGAGTTCAGTATAAATTTCTGGAAAGAGCAAAAAAAAATTTATTCTGGAAATAAAACACACCAAAATTCAGTAGATTTGGCTTTCGCCACTTTATTTTTAAATAGAAGTAATATGAGTGGTATTATCAATGGGGGCCCTATCGGTGGGTATAGTCAGAATGGTACATCACAAATATATTCACGTTTTAATAAAAAAACTCTTATAAATAAAATAACCACAATTAGTAGTCGAAAAAAACAAATTAGACTAACTAGGAAAAATGCTCTTGATATGATACCTATGATTAAAAAAGAAATTAGTCCATCTTCTTGCTTTATTTTTTTTGACCCCCCCTACTTTGGACAAGGTCAAAATTTATATTACTCTTCTTTCAACAAAAAGGGACATGAACTCTTATCTAAAGAGATTTTATCATTGCATGAGTATAGGTGGATCACAACATACGATAAAACTAAGCAAATTACTGATATGTATCAGGATAATAATAAAAATTTTGAATATCATTTACGCTATTCAGCAAACAATAAAAAACGTGGTTCTGCTCCAGAGTTACTTTTTGCTAGTCCAACCTTAAAAATTGATTCTTATGATAAAGTGAATCTATTATCAATATAGAAGATTGAAACATTTTATTATAATATGAATAAAGTACCTAGTTTTAAGCCCTATCGAGGGCTTTTATTTAACACACAAAAAGAACATACGTGCGTATTTTTAGATACGAATACGCATTTTAATTGCTTCTCCCCTATTTCTTATTCATAAAAATACTGATTTGCGTACAAACCTAGCAAATTACACAGAAAGGAGTTTACCTCTTCCATGGCATACATTGAAAAATACACAACACAAAAGGGAACTCTTTGGAGATTTCAGATTTCCTACACTGATCCTGCAACTGGTAAAAGATTAAAAAAAAGCAAGAGCGGATTTAGACTGCAAAAAGAAGCTCGGGTCGCTGCTGAAGAATTAGAATCACAATTGTTGAATGGCTTCACCGATTCAAGAATGACATTTAATCAAGTTTATAGACAATGGTTTGATAACTATAAATTGACTGTTAAAGAATCTACCTGGACAACAACAAAGAGAAATTTTGAAAATCATATTCTTCCAGCTTTTGGTAACGAAATTATTGGAAAAATCACTCCAGCCAAGTGTCAACTCATTGTAAATGAATGGTTTAAGAAACCACTTAAAAACTATAAAAGATTTGCTAATAATATATCAGGAGTATTTAAATATGCTGTTAGATTGAAGATAGTTAAAAGCAATCCGATTGATGCAATTATTATTCCTAGTAATCGAAGACAGTTGATTAAAAAAAGTAAAAAAGCTATGTACTATAGTAGAAATGAATTGCAAAAGTTTTTAGAATGTCTACAAGAATCGGGAACTCAACAAGCATATACTTTTTTTAGGTTGCTTGCGTTTACTGGTATGCGTAAGGGTGAAGTACTCGCATTACAGTGGAGAGACATCAATTTTTTAAAACACAAAATAAGTATCAACAAGACCCAATCAAATGGTGACGGTAAATTGATAATCCAATCAACTAAAACCGCAGCCAGTGAACGCGAAATATTTATTGATAATAAAACATTAGGTATTTTAAAAGACTGGAAGAAAAAACAAAAAGTTCAGCTTTTTCAATTAGGCTTTAATAGTTCATCCAAGGACCAACTCGTCTTCTCTTCAACCTTGAATAAGATGCATAACCCCAATAAACCGCGAGTTTGGATGAGCAGAATTACAGAAGAATATGACCTGAAACATATACCCGTACATGGTTTTAGACATACTTATGCAACACTGACCATCCAAGGTGGAATGCCCCCGAAAGAGTTACAAGAACAATTAGGACATACTGATATAAAAACTACTTTAAACATATATACGTCAGTCACTGACAAGCAAAAGGAACAAACTCCTGAAAAGTTTACTTCGTTTGTTAATTTTTAAAATATTGGGCGGATATTGGGCGCAATTTAAGACAGATATATACAAATACACGAAATCAAAAATAAAAAAGCCTATATATCAACATTTCTGGATGATATATAGGCTTAAATTATATAGCTATTGGGCATACTGGACTCGAACCAGTACATTGCGGATTCAGAGTCCGCTGCCTTACCAATTTGGCGAATGCCCAATGAATTAAAAACCACTATTTAATGGTAGTACTTGTGCATTTACTTGTCAATATACGCACAATAACATCAGGAAACAAGGGAATAGTTCTGCTTCCACAAAATAAAAGTCCATCCTAATTAAATGATGGACACATATTTTGCCTCAACATATCGCCCGTACGGGGATCGAACCCGTAACTCCGCCTTGAGAGGGCGACGTCTTAACCAATTTGACCAACGGGCAA
>NZ_JBDNTS010000041.1:0-4597 GCF_047719775.1 Liquorilactobacillus sp. | reverse complement strand
ACTATTGGTAAAGCCTATTATGAAAGTACTTTTAGAGTTTTTCACCATCCACTAATTAAGATTCCAATGACCAAAAATACCCCACTAAGTAAGACCAGCCCAACCAGACTAGCCAAAAAATCAAAGCAACGTTTCGAAAATATGTAGCTCGGCGTCAACCCCCCAAGGTCAACCTGCTCGGCATTAACTTGTTTACGACTAGATGTTGTCTCCAAATCCACCCCTCCAATATATTGCCAAAATGCGGCAGAAGCAATCCCCAAACGTTGCCAGCTCTTTTGCATATTACAATATTTTTAACGTTTGGGCAAGCAGTACCATGAAATAGTGGGCACAAAGTGTGTTGTCAATACTTTTCAATCCTTCCCAGAAAAGTGGTCGCCACTCAAAACATCTTCAAACCTAATAGTCCAATCATAAAAATGAAGAGCAAACTTTCCTGCGTGTAAGTACTGTATCAAAAGATATCGTCTACTCTGTTGATAATACCCCAAAACTTTTCTTGAAGCTAATTGTGTTGATCCCTGCCCTTTGTGCGCATAGCTCGATGTCAAAAGCAAATAATTTTGATATCCTTGCGCTTGCAATTTAAATGTCAGTGCCTGCTCCTCATAGTAGAGAAAAGTGGCCGAATCAAAGTAACCGACTTTCGAGAAAATCGTCTGACGAATAGCAAAAAAGGCTCCTAAATTAACATCCACTTTAATTCTTTTAGTGTCCGAGTGTTTTAACAGGTATGGGATTGCTTCTTCTTTTCCACAATGATGAGCAAGTTTCGAAAAAATACGCGAATTGTACAAAAGCGCTCTTTTCTTAGTGATGTTATGCCACGCCGTTTTCTGATTGCCCTTTTGCGGGACAGTAACTGTGCCCGCATCAGTATGACTAAGGCAGAAGTTAGTAACTTGTTCGATGTTTTCTGAATTGAGCAAACTATCAGGATTGACAACGATTAGAATGTGATCGTCAGCTAACCCAAACTCGCTTTCAATTGCTCGCAATCCAACATTATTTCCTCGTGCATACCCCAAATTGGCCTTTGTAGTAAGAATACGCACCTGCTTATACTTGTTAAGAGCGACATGAAGTTCGTGCACAGAGCCATTAGCCGAGCCATTGTCAACAATGAAAATATGATCAACGCCGCCTTTAATTAGATTAAGACAGCAGACAATCGTCTGTTGATAGTTTTGATAATTAAGAATTAACCCTATTTTCAACACTGGAATTCCCTCTCTCTTAAGTTCACTTATATTCGCTTGCGAAAGCGCTCCATATAAGGTCCTATATAGCCGAACAGAATGCGCGGACGTAACAACAATAAAACAACGAAGTAAACGATCATACCAAGCAAAACCTCTAAAATCAATGAAGTTATGCTTATTGTCAAAATAAATTGCCACCCTTTTATGACAGCAAACATGACCAATGCGCTCAAACAATATTTCCACGATTCGCTGAATAGTTCTTCCAGGGAAAGTTGATTTTTAATAGCATAAATTTGATAAAGAGTTACTACCGATTCGGAAAGAATTGTTCCAATCACAGCGCCCATTGTTCCCAACCAAAGGATCAATGGTACATTAACAACGATATTAACCAACGATCCTAAAATAACTGAAACTGTATATGGTTTAACTTGATCAGTTGGTAACAAATATTGTACACCAATAGCACTTGCAATCGAAATCGGAATCACGACGATAGCTTCGACTGCCATCAGCGGGGCCACAGGCATAAACTTGACACTGAAAAAGAAATAAGTGAATGGCGTCGAAACAGCAGCTATACCAAAAGCAAGAGGAAATGCCAACACTAATATCACATGCATTGAAGATGCTAATGAACGTTTAACAGCTTCATGGTTACCACTGGCAAAATAATGGGCGACATGGGGTAAAAGAACGGTGCCTGTTGCAGTTACCAATGCTAGCAGCATTTTTATAATTTTGTCAGAATTCTCATAAAATCCCGCCGCTGTAACGCCCTGCAGGATACCTAGCATAGTTTTATTCAGCTGAACATAAATCTGGATTGCTAGTTGCGGAATAAGTAAGAGGAAAGCTGGCTTCATGTGGTGCCAAACTTGCAAAGATGACAATTTAGGGAAGTGAGTCAGGTTAGCCCGCAAAGATGACCAGAACGTCAAATTTCCCAGTAACTGTGAACCGGACAATATTAAAATATAGATTGCTGTATCACTTGCTTTATGCACTAACAAAAAAATTAAGACAAGTGAGGCAATCCGCACTAAGACGTTCCGAATCACCGTGACACGAAAATTTTCTAGTCCTTGAAAGAACCAGGAAATATCAAATGCTGCACCTAAAAGCATACAACCTTGAGCCAGATAAAATATTCGATATCTGTCCATAGAAAATGTAAATATCAGATAGGCAATGACAGCTACACCCACTGAAATAAAACGAAGAAAAGAAACTTCCCAAAAATATTTGGTCAAAGCAACTTTATCATCTCTTCTGTATGCAATTCCTCTATTACCATACAGATTAATACCTAGGCTACCAAAAAGAACAAAGTACTGAACAACTGAATTAGTAAAAGCATTAATTCCGACCCCCGTGGGACCTAAAATACGATTAATGTACGGTACTGTCACTAAGGGAACTATTAGGACAAACATCTGATATCCTGCATTCCAAATAAAGTTTTTGATGACTTTCATAAAATTCTCCAATACCTACATTTCTTCAAAAACTCGAATAATAAATAAAGGTCAGTTAAAAACAACCAACGCCTATTCATATTAACAGAGCCTCCTAGTGCCGAAAAGTATAAAAAGTTAATAACAGCACGTCTTTTAGGTGACACAAATTCATAGCCCAAAACACATAGACCTAGTGCTGGTGGCCCGTTACAAAGTCTCGCACTTGCAGTAACGTTTCCCCAACTGAGTTATTAGATCTATCACAAACTGTTCAGTTGCTCCTGCAATACCAGTGGCCATCGAATACACCCCCGAAAATTCCAAAACTAGTCTTGACTAATACTGTCAAGGCTCAATAATTGATGATTTTATTGTCATGACGGTTAACATGCTCAACAATATGAATCAAGCAGAATTGGACCGTATTGATTTTATACAGGAAAATGCATCACATGACAATTGATCAATATATGGTTACACGCCTCAAAAGCTGAATTATAAAACGTGACAGGTTCCTGTGTGTTAGCTCTGCTACTTTTTTAAGACCTTAGTTCCCTCCCAACAAAATTTTGATTCTAGCACCTTTTTAATTTATCTCATGATTCACGTACTCTGTATTTAAATTGCTGCGCAATGTTATTGTTTTCACCGCAGCTACAGTTCTCACAACGTACAATTGCGCCTGGAAAGATCGATCAAAAAATACTTAGCATTTCCCTTAATCTAGTGCGATTATTCATCCAATCGGGGTTGATTATCATCCACACGGTATCATGTTTTGATCGGCTGACCCAAATACCTCATAAGACTTTCTGGTCGCCCATTAAATCAAAGTCAGTACTTGCTATGCAATTTATCCCCTATTCTCCTGCGAACGATCCAGCAGCACATAATAGAAATAATTAAATACAGTTTACTCAAATGTAGTGATCAACTCATCGTCTTTAACAGTGAGAACACTTTACATTAATTTTTGATTTTTTCAAGCAAATAGTTAGGTCTGAATTGGAGGAGCAGTTGATCAGCGTCACACATTCACTAACTTAATTTAAGTTAAGAATCCATGTGGTAAAAATCCGATTCGTACTTAAAATCTCGTAACAAATCATTGGCACCAAGAGCCAAAATAGTTCTGATCCACTTATGGACATGAATAACCTAGAATTTTGCAATGAATGATCTGAAATATTGACAGATACCTTGATGTCTAAGCAAAAAATCTAAATTTTAAGCATTGTCACCCTCTGCAACTGAAATTCGCTTAATTTGTTGGCCTCTCACCCTGCTATACCAGACTTGACTAACTATGAAGAACTCGGCTTCTCAAAATTGGGCTTAACTTATCAACCAAGATTGTATTAGCCGGCACATCTTTTGTAACAATTGTACCAGCACCGATAACTGCACCACTGTAAATTGTTACCCCATCTAAAATAGTGACATTTGCTCCAATCCAAACATCATCATGGATTACTATTCCTTTCTGATACACTCCTTGATCTTTTATTGATTTATTTGTACTGTGAAAATGATGGTTTTCTGCAATAATCGTAACATTTGGGCCAATCATTACGTTCTTATTAATTTGAACTTTACCAGCACATCCAATGAATCCGCCTGGCCCAATTGAACTATTCTCTCCAATACTAAGACCATAACCAATATGGCCTACGCCATAATAACTAGAAGGTCTAATTTGAACATTTCGGCCAACAGTGACGTCTTTCCCAAAATAAAGGCCATTTGTTGATAATCCCTGAATCTCGCAATAGTCCTCAAACTTTACTTTTGCTTCTATGTGTAAATGCTGCCGATTCATGATTTTAACGTGTCGTCCCAAAAATATTATTGGCTTTGCGTGGGGCGTTGTCATGGACGACGGATTTACAATTCAAGTGCAACAAATTAGTCAAATAGAAAAGACTCATA
>NZ_JBDNTS010000040.1:0-5330 GCF_047719775.1 Liquorilactobacillus sp. | reverse complement strand
ATTTTGAAGCTATTGGTATTTATTCTCGAAAAAAATCTTAGGGAAAATTAATTTTCCCATAAACTACAAACGTTTTATTATCGTTACAGACACTTAATTATACAAGTAATAATCAAAAACTACTAAAAAATCATAATTTTGAATATTCTTATTTTTATCAAAATAATAAACAATATTTAAAAGAATGTACCAGTGGAAATACGATGAATACATATACATTTACAATTTATGCCCTTGCTTATAGTTTCACCGTTCTTGCTAGTAAAGGGACAGTACCTCATTTTTAACAATAGCAATCGGAGAAAAAAATAATGAGATAGCAAATAAAATACTGAATAATTTTGTTCAGTTATCAATAACGCTATCAATATTCCAATCATTTTTTTATGATTCATTTCAATATATTTCAAAGACTATAAAAAGTTAACTTTCTTGATAATCTTACATCAAATTTTATTACAGGTTCCCCTAGCACTACTTTTGCCGTTGAACTATGGAATTTTTGGTTTGTGGAGTTCATATTATTCATCTGATATTTTAGCTTGTATTGTAATTGGTATTTTACTGATAAACCAGCATCATAAATTATCATTGGAATAGTTTGACTACGGATATTATAGTCTGTTTGCAGCAATGCTCTTGCTACGAATTGACCTCTAATTTATTTGAAACTATTAAATAACCTGGTACCGTACAAATTATTCAAATTGCTTATACCATGAGAAAATTTTGTTCAAATCAAAAGGCTTATCCGCTTGATTATCGGAAAAAGCCTTAGGAGTTTAAAATTTATTCGAATTTCTGATTTTTGGAGATAAGCTTGTTTGTGTTACAAAGTCCCTCTTGTTATAAGCTTCACTCCAACTTTTTTATATTTTTCTTGCATGGGTTCATCCTGAATACTATTAATCAAAATTTCAACAGTTTTTTCTGAAATAGACTGAATGTCTTGGCTGATAGTTGTAAGTTCTGGTGAGCAATACTTTGCAATTGGTGCATCATCAAATCCTACGATTTTAACATCATCAGGAACATTTAAATTAATACTTTTAGCAGCTAATAAAATATCTGCAGCCAAAGCATCACTCGTAGCAAAGATTCCAAACGGCTCCTGCCTTCTTTCGATTAAATATCTTAAATATTTTCTAATTTTGAATCTTATTTTATCAATATCAAGAGTCTGTTTAAAAGCGATCACGGAAAGGTCATCTTTTTTGAGAAAATTATCAGTCAATGTATCCTCAAATCCCTTGATTCTTTCTTTTATAGGAGATGAGTCAGACTCATACATAAAAAGACTAGGGAAAGTTCCTTTATCAATCAATGCTTGAGTGGCAATCTTAGCACCACTATAATGATCCGATCCAACGTAACAATAATTTTGAATATTCGCTGGTTCTCTGTCAATACAAACAATGTGCCTAAATTCAGAAATTTGATTACTTTCAAAAGTCTGGCTACCAGAAATCACAATCAATCCATCTACCTGTTGTGCTTTTAATTTTTTTAAATATTGCCCCTCCCTTTTTTTATCTACAGAAGTGTCACAAATTACCGTAATAAATCCATTAGAAAATAAAATTTTCTCGATGTTTTCTACTAACTTGGAAAAGAAAGAGTTATTCAAGTTGGGGATAATAATGCCAATTGTATTAGACCGTTGAAGTCTTAATGCTCTCGCAAAACTATTCCCCTCATAATGATATTTTTCTACAATTTGCAAAATTTTCTCTCTATTTTGTTCTGAAACTCTGCCTTTATTATTGATAACCTTTGAAACAGTTGAAATAGAAAAACCGCTAATTTTTGCAATATCTTTAATCGAATTTACTTTCTTTTCCATGAAAACACCAACTTAATTAAATATTATTTTGATACTTTTTGTCTTTTGAATTAACAATTTCTTTAAACCTTTCATCATTACGCTCATCCTCAGCACTTAATTCATCAATTCTTCTTTGATGACGTCCGCCTTCAAAACGAGCATCTAGCCATGACCTGACAATCATTTTTGCTAACTCAACTCCAACAACTCGTGAACCCATTGATAACACATTAGTATTATTATGACGTCTCGAAAAAGCTGCAGAGTAAGGTTCACTCACCATAGCTGCCCTGATACCCGGAACTTTATTGGCTGCTAAACCGATTCCTATGCCTGTTCCACACATTACAATTCCTAAATCATAATTTCCATTAGCAACCTCTTCTGCAACTTTTTTACCATAAATTGGATAATCAGTCCTTTTTTGTTCAAAAGCACCGAAATCGTGAGCTTCATATCCTAATTCTTTTACATATTCTATAATAGCAGGTTTTAATTCTAATCCAACATGATCTGAACCAAATGCAATTTTTTTTCTTTCCATTGATTTATTCCTCCCTAAGTTCTTTAATAATTTTTGAATAAGATTCTTTTTTTCCAAACAATGCAGAAGTTCCCAAAATGAAACCATCAACACCCATTTTTGAAAGATCTTTAATTTTATTTGGAGAAATTGCCCCATCAACAAAAACATTATAATTATATTTATTTTTTAAAGAACAAAAATCCTTTATCTTTGGTAAGGTGTAGTCTAAAAAAGGTTCTCCACTAAAGCCAGGATTAACAGTCATTATTAAAATATCATCAATAATAGGCAATAATTCTTCAACATATGCTATTGAAATATTTGGGCTAATTGCAATTCCTGGATTAATTCCCAGATTTCTGATTTTATTAATCAAAGATGAAGCAATATTCGCCGTCTCTGGATGAAAATAAATTAAATTTGCGTTTAGTTGTTTAAATAAATCAATGTATTTTTCTGGGTGTTTAACCATCAAGTGAACATCCATTGGTTTATTTGTCAGACTTCTAGTTGCTTTAAAATCCTCAGCTCCTAAAGCAAGATTAGGAACATAAATTCCATCCATAATATCCATATGAAATAAATCAACTCCAGCTGAGTTCAAAGAGGATATCTCACTGCGAAGATTTGTAAAATCAGCACACATAAGCGAAGGACAAAGTATTTTTTTCATAAATTTAACCTTCTTAACTATTATTTGAGAAAACGTTTTACCATAACACATATTATATTATCAAATAATATTCTTTTGTCAACAGATATCAGTGATTAGTTTAGAATTATAGGCTAAAAAAATAGCGAATAACACGCTTAAAAAAATCTTGACTAAAAAATAAAAAGGTGTAACTTATTATTTGAGAAAACGTTTTACCAAGCGCTAATATTTTTTTCGAAAGGATGATGCAAAATGAACTCAAGCAATCTTGGCAAAAAAATCTTATATTTAGTTGGCGGAGAAAATAATATTTTAAGTATAACTCACTGTGCAACTCGGTTAAGAATGCGTTTAAGTGATGAAAAATTAGCTTCACAAAACAAAACAGAAATTGAAGATCTAAGCGGAGTTATAAGCGTTGTTGAAAAAGCAGGCCAGTTTCAAGTTGTAATTGGACCCAGTGTACCAACTATCTATGATGAATTAATCGAAAATACTTCTTTAAATAAAGAAACTGATAAAGAAACATCGAACGATAGTACTTCAGACAATACTAATTGGTTTTTAAAAGTCATGGATGTTGTTGCTGGAATTTTTACTCCTCTTTTACCACTTTTAGCTGGGTCCGGTGTTTTTAGGGGCTTAGTTTTACTGGCAACACAATTCAAATGGCTGTCGACAACTTCAGATACGTATTATATTTTAACTGTTGCATCAACAGCTGTATTTTACTTTCTTCCAATATTGTTAGCGATTACATCTGCTGAAAAATTCAAAGTTAATAAGTATGTTGCTGCTGCTATTATGGGATCTCTGATTATGCCACAATTTACAAGTATGATGGGTAGTCACGGAAACGGCGTTATAGTTCATTTCTTAGGTATTCCTATTGTCTTAATGACTTATACTTCAACTGTGATTCCTGCAATTTTATCAATTTGGTGTCTTTCGTATTTGGAAAAATATTTAAAAAAATGGATACCAGAAAACTTACAATTATTATTTGTTCCTTTAATTTCTCTATTTCTGATGGTTCCACTTACAGCCGGAATATTTGGCCCATTTGGAGTTTATGTAGGTGAAGGGATTTCAAGTATTATTAATTGGTTAATAAACTCTAATGGTTGGATTGCTGGTGCATTTATTGGTGGCATATGGAATATTTTCGTTATTTTTGGATTACAATGGGCGGTAAATCCAGTAATGATTAATAACATCAGTAGACTTGGCTTTGATTACATTGTTCCTTTAACTGCTGCTGCAAACTTTGGTATGGCTGGAGCTACTTTAGGTACTTTTTTACGGACACATGATTCAAAAATGAAGGCCTATTCTATGTCTGCACTTCTTTCTATCCTTTTTGCTGGGATAACAGAACCATCAATTTATGGTATCGGGATTCGCTACAAACGTCCTCTAATTGGAGCAGTTGCTGGTGGAGCAGTCGGTGGAGCATTTATTGGTGGTCTTCATGTTAAAGCATTTGCTTTTGTTTTTGGTGGGCTAACGACCTTACCAGCATTTGTTGGAAGTACCTTTGTCTATTATGTAATTGGTTTAACAATTTGTTTCATCGTTGGATGCCTAGTTACATCCATTATTGGAATTAACGAAAAAGAAGTAGAAGCAAAAGAAAAGATTATCAATACTTTAAATGAAAATAATAAAACTATTGATAATGAAGTAATCCTTCAACCTATTGATGGCACTGTTGAGGATATTGCAACAGCAAAAGACCCCGCATTTTCATCTGGTTCCATGGGCGAAGGCATGGTAATAAGACCAAGTGATGGAAACGTCTACGCTCCATTTGATGGAAATATTACAATGCTTTTCAAAACGGGACATGCTATTGGAATAACTTCAAATAAAGGAACTCAAATAATGATTCACATCGGAATTGATACTGTTAAATTAAATGGAGATGGTTTCAAAACCTATGTTAAACAAGGAGATAATGTAACTAGCGGTCAAAAGCTAATTTCCTTTGATATGGATACAATTACAAAGGCTGGCTACGATTTATCAACTTTTGTAATTGTAACTAATACTGATGATTATAAGGATGTTCGCTTATTAAATACAAATATGTGCAAGCACGGAGAAAAAATTCTTACTGTATCTATTTGAATCAGCTAATTTTATTACCACTACAGTTTAAAAATTAAACTTAGCTTTGATCTTATTATAATTTATGTGACAATTATGACATAAGTCGGGGAAATTTGACTTATGGAACACGTTTATACGGAATAAATAGAGGGGGGATGGTTAAAAGTTTACTTTTGTCCATCCCCCCCTCGGGTTTTTTTTGTTTATTTGTT
>NZ_JBDNTS010000039.1:0-7618 GCF_047719775.1 Liquorilactobacillus sp. | reverse complement strand
GCATAGGACAAAAAAGTCTCTATTTAAATTGTCTATTTTATTGACAGGGGACCAGGCAATGTTTTTTAAAAAAGAAAATTGGCATGTTGAGTATGCATATGATGGACTCGAGGCACTATCTAAATTTAAGGAGAGTCCGACAAGTTGGGATATGATTACCCTTGATTTGAATCTTCCAGGAATGGATGGAATCCAAGTTAACAATGAAATTAGGGCGATTTCAACAACGGTGCCAATCATTATTTTGACGGCACGTGATTCAGAGAGTGATCAGGTATTAGGGCTTGAGATGGGAGCAGATGATTATGTTGTTAAACCGTTTAGCCCAATTACATTGATTGCAAGAATCAAGGCATTGCATAGAAGAGCTGCACTGGCTAACAATTCGGTTTCTGTTGAACAAGAAGATAATGATTCCTTTGATGTAGTAACGGATCATTTTAAATTAAGTACAAAGACTAGAGAGGCCTATCTTTACGATAATATAATTAAAGATCTTACTCCTAAGGAATTTGATTTGCTAAAGACACTTTCACAAAAGCCACGACAGGTTTTTTCAAGGGATCAGTTATTGCAGTTGGTTTGGCATTACGAGTTTTATGGAGATGAGCGAACAGTTGATGCTCATATCAAAAAGTTAAGACAAAAAATTGAGAAAGTGGGTCCGCAGGTAATCCAAACGGTTTGGGGGGTAGGATATAAATTTGACGACCTTGAGGTGAAGGAATAATGAAGTTAATTTATCAGCAAATGCTTGCCTTTTTCATACTAATCATGACCCTTTTGCTGATTTTGGGATTTTCTTTTTTCCACATCACGCGTGAAGTGATTTATGAAAATACGTGGCAGCAATTGGAAGGGTATGCTTATAGCCTAAAGAATCAGTCTATGATGATTCAAAATCGTAATGGCAAACAAGTTTTAACCCTAAATGTTGATAAGTTAAGAACCAGTGAAGTTTTATTGAGTAATCAGCAGGTGCATTTTACTATCTATACTAGTCGAAATAATACTTTATATCCCAAAACTGGATACAAATCAGTGATTTCAGCTAAAGATTGGAAGAAACTGAAAAAGGGTGAAATTCTTAGAAGAAAAAGTGACTTAGGTTGGCGTGGTCCTAACAAACAAAAAGTACAAAACCAACAAAGAATGACTGATATTTTGGCACCGTGTTTTGATAGCTCTGGTAAGCTTGTGGCTGTAATTTCGGTGGGTGCTAAGGTTTCTAGTATTCAAGAATCATTTACAAAAATCCAAAAGAATCTTCTGTATATACTGCTTGTTTCTGCGCTTTTAGGCATGCTCATTAGTTATTTTCTGGCACATTATATCACCAAGCGAATTGGCAAACTACGAAAAGCAACGAGAGCTGTTGCAAATGGTAACTTTGATGTCAAAGTGATTGATAACAAACGTGATGAGCTTGATGATTTGGCAAAGGACTTCAATAAGATGACGGTTTCTCTGAAAAAATCCAATGAAGAAATCAGGCTGCAGGAACAAAGAAGACGACAATTTATGGCAGATGCTGCTCATGAGATGAGGACGCCATTGACGACCATTAATGGGCTTTTAGAGGGACTTGTCTATGATGCAATTCCGGAAGAAGATAAGGATAAGAGTATTAAATTAATGCGCAATGAGACTAAGCGCTTAATTAGACTTGTTAATGAAAATCTTGACTACGAGAAAATCAGGAGTGGTCAAATTGGTTTGAGACAATCAATTTTTAACGGGATGGATGTATTGAAGAATGTACAGGAACAACTGCGTAAAAAGGCTGGTAATTCAGGAGATACAATTGAAGTTACTGGGCCAGAAAAATTAGAGGTTTATGCAGATTATGATAGGTTTGTACAGATAGTTTTTAATATTACGCAAAATGCAATCCAATTTACTGAGAATGGAACAATAACTATTTCGGCTGAACGTGGACATAGATGCAGTATTTTTAGAATTTCTGATGATGGAATTGGAATGTCGGAAGAACAATTAAAAAATATTTGGGAAAGATATTATAAGGCAGATCCTTCACGTAAGAATACTAAATATGGTGAATCTGGTTTAGGTCTATCCATCGTTCAGCAATTAATGGAGATGCATAAGGGCAAGGTAGAAGTGACCAGCAAGATAGGAGCAGGAACTACATTTACTTTGATATTTCCTGATAAAAGATGAGGTTGATAGAGAGTGGAGATGTGGCATAGAATGGCAGGATTTTGTCGCTAACATGAAATTATGAATATCCGGTTGTCTTTTGTAGAGAAAATTGAAGTTAGACGAAGGGTTTTGGCTTATGAACAACGCTTATCTGGAGACAAAAAGAGAAGAGACCGAAATCTGTTTTTTGATCTAGCACCATGAATTTTTAACAAAAACCGCAAGAAGAAAAAGTGTTAATTTTCTTCTTGCGGTTTTTGTTAAGCCTAAATTTTATATTGTTTAGTTCTAGAGACTTGTATGACAATTGATAATTCCTTAATTCTATTGTTAATTACCGGATGAACTAGAACTTTCGCTGGTAGACGAAGAGCTTTTAGATGAAGCTGCAGCGCTGGAGACATTTTTTGCATTATTGTCAGTGGTTTCAAGTTCAGGAGCATCAGAGACGTAATCAGAGACGGTTGTTTTATTACCATTTTTACTCCATAGACTAGTAGATTTTTTTCCAAGAAGTTTTTGAATTTCAGAAATTTGACCGAAGCCATTTTTGTAGTTATAGTTTTTGGGATTAACAGGTGTAAATCCCTTTGGGACATAGAAGCGCAATAGGTTTTTGTTGTTCAAGGTATCTGACATAGTTAATTCAGTATTAACCTTGGTACTTTCCTTCTTGATCTTAGCAGTAAGACTTGCGGAAGGATGTGTTATCTGAAGACCAGTACTATTATCATATATATCACCATTAATCACAGAGTATTTAGGTGTTGTAAAATTTTCGTTTCGGAAAGCAACTACCTGATCATGCTGACTAGAAAAAAGGTCGGTCCCGAATTGGATATATCGCTTAGAACTAATTCCAAGTAAATGCAGCAATGTTGGTAAGACATCTATTTCACCACCATATTGTGTTTGTACACCACCACTTTGTACACCGGGGATATGAACCATAAATGGAACACGCTGCATTTGGAGATTATCATTGTCAGTCCAAGTAGATGATGATTTGCCTAATAAAGATGCTAATTTTAGATTACGTGAGTTAGAGATACCGTAGTGGTCACCATATATGATAATCATTGAGTTATTGTATAAACCACTTTTTTTCAAATAGTCAAAAAATTCTTTGACAGATTGATCTAGATAATGAGCAGTTACAAAATAGTTATCGACAGAAGTATCACCCGTATTAGCTGCTTTAAAACTGGTATTTTGCTTGTCTAGTTCATATGGGAAATGATTAGAAACGGTAATAAATTTGGCATAAAAAGGCTGCTGCAGTCTTTCCAAATACTTAACAGAATCGTGGAAAAGTAATTTATCTTTTAGACCATATTCTGTGAGATTATTCGCATTAGTATTAAAGTAACTTGCATCAAAAAAATTTTGATATCCTAAATTCTTATATACACTATTTCGATTCCAGAAAGAACCCTTATTTCCATGGAAGACGGCACTTGAATACCCTGCTCTTTGATTCAAAATTGCAGGAGCTCCTTCAAAAGTGTTGTCAGTTCCAAGCGATGAGAAGAGTGATCCTTGAGATAATCCATATGTGCTAGTTTCAAGCATATTTTCAGCATCAGAAGTCTTTCCTTGTCCAACTTGATTAAAAAAATTAGAGAAGCTGTAAGTAGAATTACTATTGTAAAGACTATTTAAAAAAGGTGTAACTTCCTTGCCATTCAAACGAAAATTAATTAGAAATTGTTCAAAACTTTCTAAATGAATAACTATGACATTGCGACCTTTAGCAATGCCAAACATACTGGAATTTGCCTTCGCGTAATGCTTTCTTGTGAATTGTAGGATGGTATTCAGATCTGAACTTGTTGCCTCATTACGGACCTGGTTATTCTTAGCAGTTTTTAAACCGTCATACAGTGTAAAGGTATCGATTCCTAAATATTTGACTAGATAATTACGATCAAAAGTTCTGGTCAATAATTGAGGACGGCCAATCTCTCCAAGTGTAATATTAAAAACAAGAAAAAAAAGTGCGAATGATGTTACTGCAGCCGCTTGTTTTGTGGGGATAGAATGGCGGTCAAATTTAATAAAGCGAGTAGCAAAGCCAAGAATTAATAAAATAATGTCTATAAACACAACAATATCTTGCGGCTTTAGTAATGCAAAAGAGCTAGTTGTTAATCCTTCAGAGACAGAAGAATAACCAAAAATAACGTTAATGGTCATAAAGTCGGTAAATTCACGATAATAAATGACATTAAACAATAGCAATGCAGAATTTGCAATGTATATTAAAAAAAGTGCCAGATAGGCTGGAGTCGTGCGTTTTATATATAGAGCGCAACCGAAGAATAAGACAGTTGTTGCTATAGGATTAAGTAAAAGAACTGCATATTGATAAATTCCAGTAACTCCGAGCCGAAAGTCAATTAAATATACAGCAATAGTTTTTAGCCAAAAAAGAAAGACTAATAAGAGAAAAAAGCCAAAACGCGTGCTTAATCCCTTTTTTAGTTTTGATAAGTACACGGTAGTAGAACCGTCCTTTCCGAAAAGTTCACTGATGACTTATTCTAAAACAAAAAATTAAAGTAAGTCAATTTACGACAACAATTATTATAAAAGATTTAGTAACTAATAACAATTTGAATTAATTAGTTGATAAAAATAAAGTAATCGGAGTTTTTTTGTAGAAAGTCTGTTATGATTAACAGTGAATATATATTATAGGAGATTTTTATTTGAAAACAATTGAAATTACAAAAGAAGCTGCAAGAAAGTACAAGGATGGTTTTCCCCAATTAAGTATGCGAGACTTTGTCAAGAACGAACATGAAGAAGATGGTTCTTTAGTCAAGTTAGTTATTGGCAAAATATTTGTTGCATATGCATATGTAGCAAAACAAAGAAATTCAGATGGCTGGATTCTTTCTTTAGATGAACAACAGTATATTAACGTTGACTTTTATAGGAAGCTTTTTACTGTAGCACAAGTTAAACGTACGAACTTTTATTATGATGAACAAACCAATGTTTTTCGTTTCTTTAATGGAAGCGGTGATGGTGTTGGTGGCTTGAACATTGATTATTTTGCTGGCTTTTATGTATTCACTTTCGAGAATCAGGGACTTTATTATCATCGTGAGATGCTTTATGAGGCCTTTGGAATCGCAGTTAATGATGCAAAGGGCGTGTACGAGAAATTACAATTTAATGTTCAAAACGATGGCTTGAAGAGAAGACATGTGCAGGGTGAAAAAGCTGCTGATACGTTGGAGATTAAACAAAACGGAATAAGTTTTGCCGTTCATCTGAATAGTGGGGATTTTGACTTTAACTTTGAAGAACGTGATTTACTTCTTGGACTAAAAGAAAAATATGCTTCTCAAAAGATTGTTTTGAGTTGCTTTAGCAAGAACGGCGCTGTTGCTGTTGCAGCTAAAGTTGGTGGTGCATTCAAGACAGTCAGCATTGATTTGAGTTCAAAAAACATTGCAAAGGCAAAAGAAAATTTTGAGCTAAACAATATAGCTGCGCAAAAGCAGGAAATCCGTGCAATGGATATCATGGGTTATTTGGATTATGCACAGAAGCATCACATTATGTTTGATGTAGTGGTATTAGACCCACCTGTCTTTGTTCGTGGAAAGAAAAATTCCTTTTCTTTAAACAAAGATTATTTTGATTTAATTCAAATGGCATTGCAGAGTGTTAAGGATGATGGCACAATGATTTTAACTGCTAATTCAGCAAGTATTTCAATGAAACGCTTTAAACAGGTAGTTATGGATGCTTTTGTGGACGCTGATTTTCACTATGAAGTTGAAGAAACTTACCGAGCAGCTGAGGACTTTGCAGTGAATAAGTCTTTTGCAAAGGGAAATACATTTAAGGCAATTGTTTTGAATGTGTCTAAAGGCCGTGAATAAATTTATTTTATAGGGTCGGTAAATAAGAAAACCTATGATTTTAATCGTAAGATGAATTAGTGCTTTGACCGCCCAAAATTGTATTCTGTTAATCGGTTCTCAGTATGTTGGAACTTTGGAGCAACTAGATTTGTTTGGAATTAGATGTTGGATATGCAACGCAAGCGCTATAAGAACAATAGAGATTCTAGGTTCTTAAATGGTTTTGCAATGAACTTCTTGTTAAGGCAATTAAAAACAGAATATTCATGGTTAAAGCAAGCTGAGAGTACTTCGCTATGAGTGATTCGAAGTTAGACGGAGAATTTTGACTTATGGAGCACGTTTACATGGAATAAATAAAAAGCTTTTGGTTCCCAACCATTTGAGCTTATCCGCAATGCCATACACAGCTAGATAGAGATGTAAATGCAAGTAAAAATATGTTAAAACTTGGTTTGGGTTAAACCTTGGTAAAATAGAGCAAACCGCTGTCGAATATTGAAATGTATGAGATAAGTTATGCTTGTTCCTAGAAGCTCGGTATTTTAGTGCTGATGCAAGTCACAAACTTGTAAAAAGTGGGTAAAGACTGATATAATATTATGCCGCAAAGAGAAAAAGAGAAATGAGGATTTGATATTATGTTAATTGCCCTAATACCCGCAATTGCGTGGGGAAGTATTGGGTTAGTAAGTGGAAAGCTCGGTGGAAGTGCCAATCAGCAGACTCTAGGGATGACTTGGGGTGCCTTGCTTTTTAGTATCTTGACGACGATTGTCTTTTGGCATCATATAGTTTTAAATACAACTTTGGAAGTTTGGATTGTTGGTATAATATCTGGCCTTTTTTGGAGCTTGGGTCAGAATCAACAATTTCATTCGATGAAAGCAATCGGTATTTCTAATACAGTTCCGCTTTCTACAGGTTTGCAATTGTTCTTCAATGCACTTGTTGGAGTTGTTTTATTCAGAGAGTGGACGAGCACACATCAGATTTCATTAGGGATATTGGCTTTGTTCATTCTGATTGTTGGGGCAACATTGACCTCAGTGAAAGATAATAAAAAAATTGGAGAAAATAAAGTAGATAATTGGTCTCTTGGGATAAGAGCGCTGGCATTGTCGACCTTGGGGTATGTCGGGTATGCTGTAGTTGTTAAATGGACTGGAGTAGATACCAAGTCTATGGTCTTACCCCAATCCCTAGGAATGGTGATTGGTGCGAGCTTCTTCGCATTTGGCAAAGATGCCTTGCAGAAAGAAACATATAAGAATGTGATCACAGGTCTTGTATGGGGAACAGGTAACTTTTTTATGTTTTTAGCAATTCCAATAATTGGACTTGCAATCAGTTATTCATTCTCGCAGATGGGAATAATAATTTCGACATTTGGAAGCATTTTACTGTTAGGTGAGAAAAAGACTGCAAAAGAATTGAGATTTATTACTTTTGGTTCGATTTTAATAATTATTGGTGGAATTTTGCTGTCGAATATCTAATAATATGATATCTTGTGAATTAAACAATCTAAGATTAGTTCTGGTATTAATTGGTGAAAATCAGTTAATATCAGA
>NZ_JBDNTS010000038.1:0-8341 GCF_047719775.1 Liquorilactobacillus sp. | reverse complement strand
TAATTATGGCACAACTGTTCAGAAATTTATGTACCAAATACTAGGATAGGAGCAATCGGATAAATGGCTTATATCAGGCAATTAGAAATAATAATTCGATTTTTATGATGCCAAGCTTTAAGACATTCAAGAACGTTGGCGATATGGTACAGTCCTTTTATCCAATGATTACACTATTACCATTTGCAATACTTCGATTTATCTTTGCAAATCCAGTACTTGTACTATACATTGGGCTAACATTTTATACTTATCTTGGGTTCTTAATTGCTTATCAAATGATGTTAAAATTTAGTGGTAACCTGATTCAAAGTGCTAGTTTTGCAATTATTTATAACATGTCAATTTATCATTTAACAGATTTATTTATTCGTTTTGATATTGGAGAGTGGCTCGCATTAATGTTTTTTCCACTTGCAATTTATGGATTTTATAACATCTTTTTTGAAGACGGAAAAAATTACTATTGGGCAGTAGTTGGACTTAGTCTGGTTACATATTCACATATTTTATCAGCTGTATTTTTATTGGTGACTGTTATATTAATGTTCATAATTGCAATAATGAAACAACAGGTGAATAAGGAAACGGTTGTTACCAGTTTGAAAGTCATTGTATTGTTTGTCATGCAGATTCTTTTTATTGTGTATCCATTAGCAGTACTGACACTTAAAAATCGGATACATTTTCCAACAAAGTATAACTTGATGGTCAGTCCTGGCGGAGAGTTATCAAGTTTGGGTACGTTTATAACAAATAGTGCAAATAACCACCTTAATAGGAGTCTTGGAGTTATATTCTTAGTTATTTTTGTTTGGGAAATTTTTAAATGGAAGAAAATGCCAAAGGTTTACAAATATTCATTCTCAATCATGAATATTACGGCAATCTTAACAACCTCTTTATTTCCCTGGTACCTACTACAACAAACCTCTATTGCGGTAATTCAGTTTCCTTGGAGATTATTGGGAATCAGCGGTTTCTTTATGGCAGTAGTTGGAGCATGGTTGGTAAAAGATGTTGTTGAGGAGTATGCAAAATCAAAAAGATTTAGCAAAATTTATGTCATTGGGATTTTAACGTTATTGACGCTGCCAAGTCTGAGTGCTGAGTTTTATACTTTCTACCAAAAGAGTCAAAAGGATGAATTAATCACGACAGCGTATCAGCAAGAAAGCAGTAAAAACTATTCAATCACAAGTAAAGCTTTTGCAAAATATTTTGGTGAACTCAGAAATTCTTCTAGTAATACTGATTATTACACTGAAAAAGCATTTACACATAAAGAATCTATTCAGAAAAGAGTGATTTTATTTGAGGATGGTACACAAAATAATCTAGTGCAGACTGAATTTAAAAATAATGAGTTGTCTTTCTCTTTAAATAGTGAAAAAAAACAATTGGTAGATATTCCAATTATATTTTATGACGGGGTTAAATACACGCTGACCATCAATAACAGCAAAGAAAAAATTACTAGCTCAAAAAGAGGCACGATGCAGTTTGTCTTAAAAAAAGGTCATAATAAGATTGTGCTAAAAAAGGAAAATAATGGGACTGAGAGTTTACTCGTAATGTTGACATTAGTGGCGTGGATTGTTTTGGGGTTCAGAATAGTTGCAGGCTTTAAGTTGGTAAAAGGGGCAGAATGAAATGAAAAAAACGAATACTGTTTTAATAGCAGTTATTTTAATATTTTTAGGGATATTTGTCTACTGGGGCTTCAAAACAAGCAATGTAGCAAAGAAGAAGCAGATTAGAGACACTGTCAGAATACACACAAGACATAAGGAAAGTAAAAGACAGCAATTACAAGCGGTTTTTAAAAATGATAAAGTTTGGGGAACTTTGGTTTATCAGAATGGAGAATCTCATAAAATTAAGAGTGTCTCAGCAGGGTATGCAAATTATGATAAGAAAATCAAGAACTCAAGTTCAACAAAGTATATGTTAGCTTCATTGCAAAAAAGTTACACAGCAACAATGATACAAATATTGATTGATAATGGAAAGCTATCAATGAATACCAAGCTTAATCAATTTTATCCAGGTGTTAGATATTCAAACAAAATAACAATTCGAAACTTATTAGATCATACATCAGGTATTCAGATGGGAGAACCCGCACCTAAAGTTAGCTTAACAAGTGATTCTAGCGCTGTTGCATGGACGCTTAGCCATTTAAAATCGACCGGCAAAATGTATTGGAGCTACACAAATGCAAATTATATTTTGTTAGCAGGGATAATTACGAAGGTCACTAACAAACCCTACATAAGTGTATTAAACCAGTATATTTTAAAACCATTAAAATTGAAAAACACTGCTGAATTAGATACTAATATAATTAATTCTTCTGCAAAAACTTATATTTTTGGAAATAATATAATATTGCATCCAGTATCTTATAGTCTAACTTCAAGTGAATTAGGATGCGGCAATCTGTATACAACACCGTTGGACTATTTTAAATTTGTGTCTGCGCTTGAGAATGGAAAGCTAATACCAATTAATGCATTAAATGAGCTCTCGCGAAATCATGAAACTGCTTATTCAGCAGGCTTTTATTATTTTCCAGAAGGTCAACGTGCAGATGGAATAGATAATGGCTACTATAATTTTTATTATGATGACAAAAGTAAACATACTAATATGATTTTGATGTTAAATAAGGGTGTGTCTGATACCCAAGGTAGGGCGATGATTCAACAGCTAGAAAATATTTTAGTTGCCTAAACGGTTATAGATGAGCTATCTAATTAGGCGCTTACTTTATATTTTTGTCATCCTCCACAAGCTATATACAAGCATTATGATACCATTCAGAATTAGAACCCAGGCGCCTTGCTGAATATGGACAAAGATTAGTGTGAACATTACTGTTCCGAATGGCATAACAGAAGTATTGATTGTCATAATTGAAGACATAACACGGCCCAATAAGGCAGTAGGAACACTTTGCTGCAAAAATACTTGTGTAGTGACGTTCAATATGATAAGTGAAAATCCAAGAATAACCATTAGTATTGTTCCTAGTATTGTTATGGTTAAATAATTTTTTAAACATGTGAGAACAATTCCTAAGCAAATAAAAGACACAATAGTTGGTATTAAAGAGCCAAAGAGCTTTGTCTTTAGTGAAAGTTTATCTGGAATCGTTCCAATTAGTAAACTGCCTAGAAGCATTCCGAGCGAGTTTCCACTTTCAAGAAAACTAATAGGACCGTTTCCGAAGTGAAGATCATTTGATATTATATAAGGCATTCCAATCGTTAGTGAAGTAAATAAAAAGTTTATGAAGACACCAATTGTGATTATTTCCGTAATTAGTCGTTGTTTATGGATATATTCTAGTCCACTTGCAAACTTTTTTATCTGGGAAGCTAGTCTGGATTTTCCTTTATGCGTAATGTCTTCTTGTATTTTTTTTGAAGAATAATGAAAATACATGCTCGTTACAATTGCAAAAGAAATTAATGAAGCAACGATTTCAAGAAAAATCATCCATTTAAAACCTAGTAGAGTGTAAAGGGTCATTCCAAGCGGAGGAGCAATGATTGCGGATAGGGAACTAGCGGCTTGTGTGAAAGAACTAAGCTTTTGAATATGGTTTTGATTCACAACTTCATGAACTGCTGCAGAATAAGTAGTTGAATTGAAACTACTACAAATAGTATTGATAGTAACAAAAATGGCAATCGGAATAAAAAGATAATCGTTTTTGAAGAAACCAATTGTTACATATAATGTAAATAGTGCAAGAAGTCGAATAAGCAGAGATAGAATTATTATTTTCTTATGTGGCACTGTGTCCACGATATTACCGATAGGGATGACAAACAATAGATTAACTAAAGGCATAATAATCATTTCTAATCCAAAGCTAAGCGGTGAATGTGTAATATTTAATAGCATTAAACCTAGAGAAAATGAAAACATATTTCCTGTCAAAGAACTGATTAAGTTACTTGTAATATCTTTGATAATTTGAATATTTGACTCTTTATCTGTGATAAAAATAGTATTTGTTTTTTTCATCTACAAACCCCTCACAATTTAATTTTATTTTTCGATAAAATTTATTTTAACGATAAATAAAATGTAACTGTTTGATTTAATTTTGTCAATCCCTTATTATTAGTTTGAGGTGATTAGATGGTTGCAAGTATCGTGTCACAGTTGGGAAAAGTCTTAGCTGATGATAAAAATATTAAAATTATAAAAGCTGCAAATGTAAAAGATGGGATAAATATCAAGGAAGTTTCCAAGAAAATTGGAGTTCCGATAAGCCAGTTGTATTATCCTGTAAAAAAATTGATCGAATTAGATTTGATTGAAATCGTCAGGAGTGAACAAGTTAAGAATTTACAAGAATACTATTATTCAAGTTACAATTTGAACGAGCATAGGGGGAGCGGTATTTCAGGCCCTGATGGAAATGAATTTGATGGTGTCAGTATGTCAGCTGATTGGGTAGCAAGTCACAGAGATGAGTTTGTAAAGTTGTTTTTGTATAGGATGCAAATATTTTTGGATTCAGCACTTTCTGAGATGGACAAGTATCAGGAGGATCCAACTTATTTTGAAAAAATTAGAACAGGTGGACTTTTTAGTACAATAAAATTATCACATAAAGCACAAAAAAAATTATTCGCTAATATCTACAAATTAATGGAAAAGGCAGAAGAAGAAGATCAGGGGACAGAGAAGGAAGAGTTTAATTTTATGGTACAAAAATGGTAATGTGATGTACTCCAAATTAGATCGATGAGTGTTTGTTTTTTTGAAACAAAGCGATAGATGAGTAAATAGAGAGGTTGGTCGAAATTTAACTTTTGGCCTAATCTCTCTATTTATTCCGTATAAACGTGTTCCATAAGTCAAAATTCTCCGTCTAACACGAAATTACTCATAGCAAAGTACCTGCTATGAGCAATTTCGTGCTAGTTAGTATTTAAATTTTCCTGACTTATGTTACAACTCCCCTTGGTGCAGCTATATTAATAATTAAACTTACAGTGTTTCTTCAATATATTTATCTTGAAGAAGTTTCGTTATTGGACCACGCTTACCATCTTTAACAGGTTTTCCATCAATTTCAACAATGGGCATTACTTCATGGACGGAATTAGATGCAAAACACTCTTCAACTTGACTAAGCATTGTGACAGGGACAGCATCTTCGATAACTTCTAATCCAAGAGATTTTGCAATTTCTAATAGTTTGATTTTTGTGATACCAGGTAATACTAAGTTACCATCTTCATGAGTATGTAGCTTTCCATCAATAACAAACCAAAGATTAGATGCTGATGCTTCTGTAAAGTATCCATCACGAACAAGCAATGCATCGTCATAGCCTTTTTCAACTGCCTCATTCAAAGAAAGGACATTGCCAAGTAAACTCAATGACTTAATATTACAATGAAGCCAGCGCTGATCCTGTACTAAACACGCCGTATGTCCTTTTTCTTGAGCTGTTACATCACGTTCAATTGTAAAAACATTGGCCGTTAAGACAGCTTCAACAGTACCAGGGAGTGGCAGATGATGGTCTCTAGGCGCTTTAACGCCACGAGAAACTTGGAGATAAACCTCACCTTCTACGATTGATTCGACAGCAATTAGTTTTTCAAGGTTAGCTTTTAACTCAGAGCGAGTGAAAGGCAATTCTAAACGAATTTCTTTTGCACAGCGATCAAGTCTATCAAAATGCTCATCAAACATATACATCTTCGATTTATAGACACGCATTGCTTCATATAGTCCATCCCCATATTGATAGGCGCGGTCTTCAATATCGATTTTTACTGTGTCACGTTCTACTATTTGGTCTTTCCAAAGTACATGCATAAGTAAATCCCTCCTGTGTTGGTTAGCAGTATTATACTCTATTATGAGAGAAAATTCATTAAAACGCTGAATGAAAATGGTTGTTAGATAACTAGCATAATGTTTATTTAAGAAAAGAAGATAAACTTATCTCTTTGGGCAGTTTGTTTTCAATAATTCATCAAAGGAAGTTCACAAAGTTGCTTTAGAATTATCTCAATGAATGAAATAACTAAAGTGGTAAGGCAATTAAAGGAGATAGTTAGGATGAACAAAAATGAAAAAATTGTTTCCGCACAAATAGTGGGAATTAAAAGAGAAGAAATTATTTGCAGGACAGAAAATAATAAATTAATAAATGTAGACGTGAGAACAAGTGATGAGATATTTATGGAGGTAATGGTAGATTTGCTAATAAGCGGGCTGTGGATACCAGTAAATAGACAATTAAAAAAATTTCTTGATTATGATTGGCTAGATAATAGGTCGCTAGGATTTGAATAAATAAAATTTTTTTGATAAAAGTAGTAAATATATTTAATTAAGTGATTTAATGAATTTTTAAATTTATTAGATTGCTTTTTTATTATTTCTGTTAAAAAAATTATTATTATAAGCTTGTATGATACACTTTAGATGATATTCTTATATATAAATTAATTTTTTGGAAAGTAGTGAAGATAATGCACGATAAATTATTTAAAACAGATCTAGGAGATTATAAAATAAGTGTACGCGCAGGTAAAACGATAATAGTTTTTTTGAATGGTGCAAGCGGGTTTGATACATTTGATAGTTTTGCACCTATAATTACTAAGTTACCTAAAAGTATTGGGATTCTAGCAATTGATTATCTAAATTCGGGAATGAGTTCTTTAACTAAGAAGACTTATCGACTTGAAGAAGATATTACTAATTTGGTGGAAATTATTGAAAAGCAAAATGCACAAAAAATTATAATCGTTGCACATAGCATGGGGGGAATACTTGCTCTGCCAATTGCGGATAGAATTAATAATTTTTCAGGCTTTATTGGACTTGAACCTACAACAAGGGAAATAATTTTTAATCCTTCTAAAGAAAAAACTTATATTGCGCAAAAAAATAAATTTGAGATCATGACTGAAGAGCAACGAATAATCAAAATGCAAAATCAAACAAAAAAGAATTTTTCAAAAGAACAAGATAAGTTATTATGGCAACATTATTATCAGAATGATCAGAGACATTCAGAAGTTAAAGATGCTCAAAAACAAAAAGAGTTAATTCAGTCAGTTGTTAATTATGATAACATCAGATTTCACAGGGCAGCACCGAGTGTTATTTTTACACAAAAATATAGAAAAGCAGAGTATGAACGTTCAGAATATATAACAGATAGGACCAAGATTATTTGTCTTGGTAATAATCATTATTTCTTCTGGGATTTCCCAGAAGAAATTGCTAAGAAAATTATCAGATTAAGCTAAAGCTAATTAAAACTTACGAGTCGCTGTTCTTCCTTTATTATTTGTATTAAGTTAGTAGTATAATTGAAAGCATAAATGTATAAAGGAAGTGCAACCAGAATGGCAAAAAGAATACATGGTTCATGTACAACAATTTTAGTTGGGAAAAAAGCATCAATTGATGGCTCGACAATTATTTCGCGAAACGATGATGGGCATGAAGCGCTTGATCCACAACGTTTTGTAGTTGTAACACCAGAAATGCAACCACGAAATTATGAATCTGTTATTAGTAAGGTCAATGTTAAATTGCCCGATAATCCACTAAGTTATACTTCTGTGCCGAATGCAATTTTGACAAATGGAATATGGCCAACAGCAGGAATTAATAGTGAAAATGTTGCAATGTCAGCAACTGAAACGATTACAACTAATCCGCGTGTTTTAGGAGCAGATCCGTTTGTTTCTGGGGGAATTGGCGAGGAAGACTTAGTAACATTAGTGTTACCTTATATTCATAGCGCTCGTGAAGGTGTTAAAAGACTAGGTGAGCTGCTCGAAGAATATGGAACATATGAACCAAACGGAATTGCCTTTTCAGATAAAGATGAAATCTGGTGGCTAGAAACAATTGGTGGACATCATTGGGCAGCTAAGCGAATTCCTGATGACGCATATGTGGTTGCACCCAATCGAATGAATATTGATGAGTTTGATTTTAATTCAGAAGAGACAATGGCATCAGTTGATTTAAAAGAAATGATTAATAAGTACCATTTAAATCCAGATTTTGACAAAGTCAATCTACGACATATTTTCGGTAGTTCATCAATTAAGGACACCGTCTATAATAATCCTCGAACATGGTATGGACAAAAATTCTTTAATCCAGATAATACAAATGATCCAATGGACCAAGACCAGCCATTCATTTGTCATGCTAATCGTAAAATTTCCATTGAAGATGTTAAGTATGTTTTGAGTTCACATTTTGAAAATACAAAATATGGGCCTAGAATAAAAAGTGTACAAGTTAAATAGAGACTCTGATTTAGTATAAT
>NZ_JBDNTS010000037.1:0-11340 GCF_047719775.1 Liquorilactobacillus sp. | reverse complement strand
CCCACCAGATCCTTAGTCTGACGCGTCTGCCAATTCCGCCATACCCGCAACAACAGAAATAATTATACCAAATACTCGGTGTAAGGGCAAGCTTTTTTTATTTATAGACTATCTCTTTTTGTAATTTCAATTTACCATGACACTTCGAACAGACATACTTCCCTAGATTTATTCTTCGTTTTCTCACATAAAGTTGGTTGCATTCTATGCAAACATAACCATATCTGTGTGTTGGAATACTTAGCGGTGCAAACTTTAATCCCGCTACTTCGGTCAATAACCGCTTAAAATCACTATCTCTATGCTGATATCCCTTATTATCGAGATGCAGATGATAGTGGCATAGTTCATGCTTAATTACACCACGCAATGTTTCTTCATCATGTTCAATTAACATTTTTGGATTTATATCAATGTTATGTGTTCTAAGATCATATCTTCCACCAGTTGTACGTAACCGACTGTTGAATGTTGCATTGTAATCGAAACTTTGTCCAAAAGAATCTAGTGAGATTTTTTCAACAAGCTCCTGTAAAGATGTATTATTCAAGATCATTCAGCTCTTTTCTGGAGAAATCATTGTTAATTGTATTCTCTTTCTCTGCTCATCAACATTTAAGACCCAGACATCAACAATATCACCCACGGCTACAACATCATTAGGATTTTTTACGAATCCTCTTCTTAATTGTGATAGATGAACCAAACCATCTTGCTTTACTCCAATATCTACAAAAGCACCAAAATCAATAACATTACGGACTGTACCTTTGAGTTTCATCCCTGTTTCCAAATCAGATATTTTTAAAACATCACTCCGCAACAAGATCGGAGGCAAATCAGATCTGATATCTCTACCAGGTTTAATCAAACTTGCAATAATATCTGAAAGCGTTGCTGTTCCCACGCCAAGTTCATTGGCAATTGCCTGAACATCTACACCTTTCAAGTTTGTGGCAGCCATATTTGTTCCAATCTCTGAAGTAACAATCTTACATTTTGCCAACAGATCTTTGGCTACACGGTAACTCTCAGGATGAATATCTGTGTTATCTAAGAGATTCTTTCCTCCAACTATTCTCAAGAAGCCAGCCGCTTGTTCATATGCTTTTGGACCGAGTCTTGGAACTTTTTTTAACTCGCTTCTTTGCGTAAACATCCCTACCTCATTGCGATAAGTTACAATGTTTACTGCAGTTGCACTTGATAATCCAGAAACATTCTGTAAAAGTTGCGGACTTGCAGTATTCAAATCAATCCCCACCTGATTAACAGCTGTTTCAATTATCGCATCTAGCTTATTACCCAGCTCCCTTTGTGGTAAGTCATGCTGATATTGGCCAACACCAATCGCTTGTGGGTCAATTTTCACCAATTCAGCCAGTGGATCTTGCAAGCGTCTTGCAATGCTCACTGCAGAACGTTCTTCGACATGAAAATCAGGAAATTCATCCCGCGCAATTTTACTTGCCGAATAAACGGATGCACCCGCTTCGTTCACAATAGCATAAACAACCGTCCGCTCAACCTGCTTCACAGCTTCTGCTACAAAAGACTCAGATTCACGACTTGCTGTCCCATTGCCTATTGCAACAACATCGACTTTGTTTTTTTCAAGTATTTCTACAAATTGCTGGAGTGCTTTTTTCCAACTTGCGTCATCTTTTTGTGAATTTTTTTGCTTATGTGGATAGATAATCGCTTTACTCTCAAATCGTCCTGTTTCATCCACCACTGCTAGTTTACAACCTGTACGATAAGCAGGATCAAATCCTAGCACACACTTCCCCTTCAGCGGAGCTTGCATCAGCAGATGATACACATTATTTCCAAAGACTTCAATTGCATGCTCACTAGCTCTTTGTGTCAATTCAGTGCGCAATTCTCTTTCAATTGCTGGTTTAATCAATCTTTTATATCCATCTGCAATTGCTGTTTGCAAAATTTTAATAATTTCTGGTGTTTTATTTTTTATGATTCTAACTGCTAAATAATCCAAGATTTGAACTTCATCTACTTGAATACCAATGCTGATGATTCCTAGTCTTTCGGCACGATTAATCGCCAAGATTTGATGATTAGCAATTTTTTTATATATCACTACAAAATCATAATAATTTTTAAAAACCTGCTGGTCGTCTTCTTCTATTTTTTTTGGTTTTGTTACTATTTTACCCAATTGCTTAGTAATTTGACGGATTCTCGTACGATATAAGGCATTTTCGCTGATTTCTTCCGCAATGATATCGCATGCTCCTGAAATGGCTTGTTGCACATCTAAAATATCCTGTACTGGATTTATAAATCTTTCAGCATACTGCCTTACATCCTTTGCATTTGCAGTCATTAGCCATTTTGCAAGTGGTTCGATTCCTGCTTCTTTTGCAATCATCGCTCTGGTTCTTCTTTTTTTCTTAAACGGTAAATACAAATCTTCAATTTCTTGTAGAGTAACCGCTGCTTCAATCTTTTTCTTCAAAAGCGGTGTCATTTTTTCTTGTTTTTGAATTGTAGTTTGAACGTCTATGCGTCTTTTTTCGATTTTTTCGAGTTGTTGCTGATTATCAAGAATCTCACGAATTTTAACTTCATCTAAGTTACCAGTCTTTTCTTTTCGATACCGTGCCATAAACGGAACTGTTGCACCTTCATCGTACATTTTTGCAGTTGCCTGCACTTGTGTATACTTCAAATTAAGTTGCTTTGCAATTTTAGTCAATATCAGATCGTTCACTATCATTCTCCTTTAAAAAAATAGTATAGTTAAACTTCCAAGGTGATAGTTCACTTCGGATTACGGTTTAACCACACTAATAATTTTTTATTTCCAAAACTCATCATAAACGGTGATTGGTGAATGTCGTTTATGCTGCGTCTTCAAATACCATGTTTCAATTTTCTCTGCCGCAGCACTATCAATATCGTGTCCCTCCAGATAGTTATCAATATCATTGTAGGTGACTCCCAAAGCTGCCTCATCTGGTAATGCTGGGCGATTATCTTCTAAATCAGCAGTTGGTTTCTTCTTATACAAATGCTCTGGTGCCTCAAGAATCTCCAGCATTGCCTTACCTTGCCGTTTATCTAAACGCCATAAAGGTGTAATATCCGCACCACCATCGCCAAACTTCGTATAAAAACCAGTTACTGCTTCGGCTGCATGATCAGTTCCAACTACAGCACCCTTATTAGCAGCTGCAATTCCATATTGGGCAATCATACGCTCACGTGCTTTGATGTTTCCACGGTTAAAATCGCTGACTTCCAAACTGTTTTCAGTAATACTTTCGACCATGGCATCCGTGGCTGGTTTGATGTTGACACGAACCGTTTTATCAGCGCTCATAAATGCGATTGCATCCATTGCATCTTGTTCATCAGCTTGATTGCCATATGGTAAGCGCACAGCGATAAATTGATATTCAGTATCACCCGTTTCTGCTCGCAATTCTTTGATTGCTAACTGGCTTAATGTCCCTGTCAAAGTCGAATCTTGACCGCCTGATATCCCTAAAACAAGGGTCTTCAAGAAATCATGTTTTTTCAGATACTCCTTCATAAAATCAATACTTTTCCGAATTTCTGCCTTTGGGTCAAAATCGGAACTAACACACAGCTCACTGATAATTTTTCTTTGTAACTCTCTCATCTAGAAGTCCTCCTTGTGTACCATGCATAATCATATGTGATGTTTTCTATCATCATTTTACGCTTTTTTATTGATACTTTCACGAATTTCTTTAATTATCTTCATTTTGTTATTGTAGCATGCTTCAGACAAGTCAACTGGATAATCTTGTGGATTAAGATCACGTTTGTATTCTTCCCAGAGACTGTCAAGACGTTCATGCGCATATTCCTTGATTTCTATTAGACTAGGAGCTTGATAAACCTGTATTCCTTCCACAAATATTTCTTTTAAAATCGGCCGTGCATCAAAATCTGTTATATTTTTATTAATATATGTGTACTGTGGGTGGAACATATAGAGTGCTTTTTCCTCTGCAGGCTTCTCATTCCATAAAGCAATGTAATCACCTTCAGATTTGCCATCGGCCTTCTTAGTAATGCGCCATACCTGTTTCTTCCCAGGTGTTGAGACCTTTTCCGCATTGCTTGACAATTTAATCGTATCTTCAAGAATTCCTTCACTGTTCTCGATTGCAACCATCTTATAAACAGCTCCCAGTGCAGGTTGATCATATGCGGTAATTAGCTTAGTTCCAACTCCCCACACATCAATCTTTGCCCCTTGCATTTTTAAGTTTGTAATTGTCTTTTCATCAAGATCATTTGACGCATAAATCTTAGCACTAGAGAACCCAGCTTCATCCAACTGCTCCCTAACTCGTTTAGAGATGTATGCCATATCCCCAGAATCAATGCGGACACCTAAGAAATTTATCTTGTCTCCTAATTCCTTCGCGACCTTGATTGCATTCGGAACCCCACTCCTTAAAGTATCATATGTATCAACAAGAAATACACAGTCTTTGTGTGTAGTAGCATATGCTTTAAACGCCTCATAATCATCACGATACGCTTGAACCAACGCGTGTGCATGTGTTCCACTAGCTGGAATTCCAAAAATCTTGCTTGCTCTTACATTGCTCGTTGCATCAAAACCTCCAATATAAGCTGCTCGGGTTCCCCAAATGGCTGCATCAAATTCTTGGGCTCTTCTTGTTCCAAATTCCATGATGGCATCATCGTGCACGACTGAACGCACACGGGCTGCCTTGGTCGCAATCAATGTCTGATAGTTGACCACATTCAGAATTGCAGTTTCAACAAGCTGACAATCCGCAAGCGGTCCTTCTACCTGCAAGATTGGCTCATTATTGAAGACAACCTCACCTTCAACCACAGCTCTTAGTGTTGCTGAAAAATTGAAATTCTTTAGATATTCCAAAAATTCATCGGAAAAATTGCCAGTTTCTTTCAAATATTTAAGATCACTTTTGGTGAAGTGTAATTTATTAAGATAATCAATTACACGTTCTAGACCAGCAAAAATAGCATACCCATTTTGAAAAGGAATTTTTCGAAAGTAAAGTTCAAAAACTGCTTTCCTTTGATCAATTCCTTTCAGCCAATACGTTTGAATCATATTGATCTGATATTCATCAGTGTGTAAAGCATAACTATCATCTGGATAATTCATTTCCATCTTTTTTTCCCCTTCTCAGTTAAACTGAGCAATATTATTTATTTGTAATTACATTTACACAAAAAAATAAAAGCTGTATCGCTTTCCATTTATGCAATGCTTATTGCATTATGATAACACTTTTTCATAATCACGTCATTTCTGTTATACTATGGCTAGTCTTTTGAAAAAGAGGTATATTATGTTAGATAAATATAAAAAAATAGCTATTCTTGGTATAGATTTTACCAAGATTACAAATAGCGAACTACTAGAACAATTAAAAAAAGATAGCCTAAGTCATTCGAATCGTTTCATAATCACAGCTAATCCTGAAATTGTTTTGTATGCGCGAGATAATCCAGAATATCTAACAATTATCACATCAGCCGACTACACAATTGCTGATGGAATTGGAATTATTAAAGGTGCTAATATATTAAATACTCCCCTGCCTGAAAGAGTAACTGGTTTTGATACACTTTGTTCCTTATTAGAATTTGCTAATGAAAAACAAAAAAGTGTTTATTTCTTAGGTGCTAAACCTGAAATAATCAAAAAAACAATTACTAAGGTTCGCCATGATTATCCTGCATTAAAAATTGCGGGATACCATGATGGTTACTTTAAGAATGAACAAAAAATCGCAACTGAAATCGCGGCAAGTAAGCCTGACTTTGTTTTTGTTGCATTAGGTTTCCCAAAACAAGAATTCTTTATTGCCAAATATCGTCAGCTCACTCCTTCAATTTGGATGGGAGTTGGTGGCAGTTTTGATGTCCTCGCAGGAACTGTCAAACGGGCCCCGCTTTTTTGGCAGAAACATCATATAGAGTGGCTATATCGTTTATTTCAAGAACCAGCCAGATTTTGGAGAATGCTCGCCTTGCCAAAGTACTTAATCATGATTTATTTGAAGAAATTTGGTTTCCTTAAGAATTGATAAGAAAGTTTAAATATAAATGTAGGCTGGATCAAAAGTTAAATTTTGACCCAGCCTTTTTAAACATGTTTCATAAATCAAAGTTCTCCGTCTATATTCGAAATTTTGAGTTAGTACTCAAATTTCCTCGACTTTCTAATACTTTCTTGTTAGTAGTTGTTTTCACTATTTTTTTGCAATCAAACAACAAGAACTATTTTTCCAAATAAAACTCGAATCTTTCGCCCACATATTGAGTTCTAACATACTCAAATGGTTGCCCATCCTCCAAGTTAGTAATCTGACGTAATCGTAAAACTGCATCCCCTCTACGTATGCCTAAATACTCAGCGATTTGTTCTGAAGCCAACATTGCTGAGACAGTCTGCTGTGCATGCCCAATTATATGACCACTCTCTTCAAGTGCGTGATACAAGGAACTTGTAACCTCCTCTTTACTATATTGCTGCACCAATTTTTCAGGAATTGTAGCAATCTCAAAACAAATTGGCACATTATCAGCATACCTAATCCTTTCCATTCTTAGAACTAGCTCTTTTTCCACCAAATTCAATTTTTCCATTTCACTTAATGAGGGGGTTGCAATATGATAAGAGATTGTTTTGCTAGCAGGTTCTTTACCTTGGGCTCTCATTAATTCAGAGAAGCTAGTTACACCGGACGACATTTTTTCTTGAACTTTTTGTCGAGCAACAAATGTCCCAGAACCAACATGTCTTTCAAGAATACCTTCATCAACAAGCGTTTTTACTGCTTGTCGCAGGGTCATTCGACTTACGCCGAAAGTAACCGCCATTTCACGTTCTGAAGGAATGCGCTCACCTACATTCCACCTCCCAGACTCAATTGAACGCTTAATTTCATTGTGAATCTGAATATAAATAGGTGATGCCATTAGTATTCCCTCTTTCGTGTTTATTTTTTGTAACAGGTGCCATAGCTATACGTCGCTACTAAATTTAATTTACCAGTTAAAATATTCAAATCAGCATCTTTACCGACCTCAAGGGTTCCTTTAGCACTAAGTCCAAATTCTTGTGCTTGGTTAACAGATGACATCAAGACTGCCTCTTTAATCCCGCAACCTGTGTAAGTAATAATATTACGAAATGCTTCTTGAAATTGTAATACCGAACCTGCTAGATTTCCAGTTTCTAAGCGTGCCTGGCGATCCTTGACAATAACTTTTTGCCCCCCAAGCTCAGAGACACCCTCAGGCATTCCCTTAGCTCTCATTGAATCAGTAACCAGTTCAATACGCTCTGGACCTTTGATTTCGTATGCCAACTTTATCATGTCTGGCACAACGTGAAATCCATCAGCAATCATTTCACAATAGATGTTATCTTCAAGTAACGCATGACCTGTCACACCAGGCTGACGGTGTTTAAATTCGCGCTGTGCATTGTATAAGTGTGTAACATGGCTTGCTTTTGAATGCTTAAGCTGTTCTCGCACAGCATTACTATGTCCAATTGAAGGAACAATTCCATTTTGCAGACAATAATCTTCAAATTTTGCTGAAGTCTCATGTTCAGGGGCAAAAGTAACTAGTCTTACCAAATGACCAGAAAGCTCATTCCATTTATTAAACAATTCAACATCTGGTGCTTGGATATATTTTTCTGGCTGAGCCCCTTTAAAAACAGGTGAAATAAATGGGCCTTCTAAGTGAATTCCTTGAATCACACGATTTCTCCTTGCTGCTTCCTTAATACCAACCATTGCCTTGGCTATATTTTCATGCGACTGTGTCATTGTCGTTGCAAAGTAACTCGTAATCCCTTCATAAATCATGTCCGTTACCATCTCATCAATCTGGTCAGCATCTCCATCCATAGCGTCAAAACTATAACCACCATGACTGTGAACATCAATGAACCCCGGAACGATTATCTTGCCTTCAAGATCAAGTACTTCTGTGTCTTCACCCTTAGCAGTATACTGAGCCATTGATCCTACGGCTTCGATTTTGTCGGAGAAGCGGAGATACCCATCCTTAATTTCCTCTGTACCAGTAAAAATATCAGCATGTTTTAAAACCTTTGTCATAATATCTTCGTCTCCTTCTTAATGTGTTGCCTGATCCTTCAAAACTGTTGCATCTATACCTTTGACAACTGCAGTCATAAAACCCGCTTCCTCCATTGCTAATAGTCCAGCAATTGTCGTTCCACCTGGTGAGCATACAGCATCAACCATATCCATTGGTGACTTTGTTGCTGTTAAAACCTTCTGTGCACTACCTAAGACTGCTTGAGCAGATATTTCTGTTGCCTGTTTCTTAGTTAGACCATACTTAACACCCGAACGTGCCATTGCATCTATAAAATAATAGACATAAGCAGGGGAACTACCTGCTAAAGCTACAAAAATACTAAAATCCTTTTCAGGGATTTCCAATGTTCGGCCCAGACTATCAAATAAACTTTTAGTCTGTACATAACTGACATCCGTCACAACAGCATTTCTGACAAATGCCGTCATTCCCTCATTGATTTCGACATTCACATTAGGCATAATCCTAATTATTGGAATTCTCTTGTCTTTAAATTGTGTAGCTATTTCTGACAAGGAAACACCACTTGCCATAGAAACAACAACCTTTTTTTCGGTTGTTACACTTCTTATTTCATCGATGACACTAGCCAATATAAACGGTTTCACGGCTAGTAAGATAACATCTGCTTCTTGAACCAAAGCAGCATTACTAACACACGCAGTAACTCCAGTTTCATGTGCATATTTCTCATAATTATTTTGATGAGCACTATGTACAAGAATATCTTCGGGTTTAAAAACTTTTTTTGCCAACCATCCCGCAATAATTGACTTAGCCATATTTCCAACACCTATAAATCCAATTTTCATTTGCAACCTCCACTATACAAAATGATATATACCAATATGAATGTATCATTTTTATTAGAAAAGTCAATCGCTCATGTTCCATCTTTGTTGATAAAAAATAAAAAAAGACAAAAAAAAAACGAAACAAAATATTTCGCCTTCTATCATCTATCACAATTGGGCTAGCTGGATTCGAACCAGCGCATCACGGGATCAAAACCCGATGCCTTACCGCTTGGCTATAGCCCAATATGGTGGAAGGAAGTGGATTCGAACCACCGAACCCGAAGGAGCGGATTTACAGTCCGCCGCGTTTAGCCACTTCGCTACCCTTCCACAATATTACTGCCGTTATCTCCGACCTAATAATAATACTATTTTTCACTATCTTGTGCAAGTGTTTTTTATTCTTTTTATTCAATCCCACTCATTAACTTCTTTATTTTTGAAGAAAATACCAACAAGATAGCTCCAAAAAGAATGGTAATAAAACCCACTACACCAAAATAAATAACCTCATTTTGTACACTATAGAATTTTACTAATTGTGAATTAAACGCCTGAGCAACTGCATCACTGAGAAACCACATACTCATCATTTGTGATTCAAATACTTTTGGCGCCAATTTGGTTGTCGCAGAGAGTCCAATTGGCGAAACAAGCATCTCACCAATTATTACTAGAGCCCAACTCATTACTAACCACAAAGGTCCAACTTTTGTATCAGTACTGAATAGGATTCCGGGAAGCATCATCCATAAGAAAGACAGGCCGGCAAAAAAAAGGCCATAGGAGAATTTAGCTGGGGAAGATGGCTGCTTATTTCCTAACATAGTCCAAATTATTGCAAAAATTGGAGCGTATATCATGATAAATAATGGATTCATACTCTGAAGCCAACTAGCTGGGAAAAAATACCCAAAGAATTCTAAACGAGTTTGTTCATTGGCAAATATTGCTAAAATAACAGCTCCTTGTTCCTCAATCGACCAGAATAATATGCTTGCAATAAATAACGGAACATAGGCCCATACACGTGACTTTTCGACTTTAGTTATCTTTCTGCTACTTAACATCATTACAAAATAATAAATTGGAACCAATACAGCAACAACAGTTATCAATAAAATAATATTACTGATTGTTAAAAGATTGAATAAGCCCATGATAGTCAGAACCAGCGCAATTACTACACAAAAAAGAATTATTTTTCTAATAATTGTTTGTAATTCACTTGGATCAATTGGGTCATTCGGATATAAACTATCTTTTGACAAGTATTTATTACCATCAAAATAATATTGGATTAAACCAATTAGCATTCCAACTGCAGCTAGTGAAAAACCTAAATGAAAATTTACTTTCTGTCCCAAATAGCCAACAATAATTGGGGCAACAAATGCCCCTACATTAATTCCAAAAACAAAAATATTAAAACCGGTATCCCTTCTTGAATCATCTTTGTTATATAAACCGCCAACCATTTCTGAAACATTTGGCTTTAAAAGACCTGTTCCTACGACAATTAGTGCAATCGAAATAAAAAGTGCTAATTTTCCAAATGGAGTAGCTAACACAACATGTCCCAGCATTATTAAAATACCACCCACAAATACTGTTCTACGACTTCCCCAAATTCTATCACTAACGAATCCTCCCAAAACACTTGAAAGATAGACAAGGGAGCCATAAATGGACATTATAGATAATGCAAGCGGTTTGCTAAAACCAAGTCCGCCAGCATTAACTGCATAGTACATATAATAAAGCAATATTGCTCTCATACCATAATAACTAAAGCGTTCCCACATTTCTGTAAAAAAAAGTGTGGATAAACCTCGTGGATGTCCCAAAAACATTACATCCGTTGTTTTTTTATCCAATGCTAAATTCCTCCTAATCTTTAATTAATACATTCTTTATTTAATTAAGAGCATATTATATAATACATAAAACCAAGATTTAACGTCAATATCTTGGTTATTTATAATGCTGTATATCGCGTAATTAACAATAACTATAATTTAACATATAAGTAATCAGACCGTACATTTCCTGTAAAAAAATAAACTTCATAAAAGACGACATAAAAATTTGAAAAGCAGAAAGTCTTGACAGCAAAAAGAGACTGAATCAAAAAATAAATTTTGACTTAGCCTCTTTTTTATTCCATATAAAAACGTGCTTTCAAGTCAAATTTTTTGTCTAATTTCGAATTACTTATAACAAAAACACGCGCTATATTCGCAATTTCGAGTTAATAACAAAATTTTACTGACTCATGTCACACATCCTTTTTTTGAAACGGCTAGGGATATTAAATATATATGCCGGCTGCAGGATTTGAACCTGTGACCCTCGGTTTACGATACCGATGCTCTACCAGCTGAGCTAAGCC
>NZ_JBDNTS010000036.1:0-12303 GCF_047719775.1 Liquorilactobacillus sp. | reverse complement strand
AGCTTACGCTGTTCCCAATCGTCAATAACCCCCTTAAACCTTAGTAAGGGTACATTTTTCTTACTCATTCTTGCCCAGCTCCTTGACTATTTTTCGAAACTGATCAAGTTGTTTAGAAGATGCATCATCAGTTGCTGTTAACTCGTCTATCATTTCTAACATACCAGACATATTTTTCTCAATTTTTTGATCAACATTTTTTAATTCTGTCGCAACTTCGACTAAATTGATTTCAGGCTCAGGTTCAAAGGTATCTACATAACGTGGAATATTTAAGTTATAGTCATTCTCCTTTATTTCATCTAGTGTGGCTACATGGGCATATTTATCAACGTCTTTTCTATCTAAATACGTCTTAACTATCTTGACAATATTATCTTCTCTTAGCTTATTATTCTTCTTTTCTTTTTCAAATTCTTTAGAAGCATCTATAAACAGCACATCATCATTTTTTCTATTCTTTTCAAGAATCATAATTATTGTAGGTATTGAGGTGTTAGTGAAAATTTTAGCTGGCAATCCGATTATTGAAACGATATTATGACTAAGCAATAATTGTTTACGGATTTTTTCTTCTGCTCCACCTCTAAATAAAATACCATGTGGCATTACAATAGCCATTCTTCCATCTTGCTTCAAATGATATAGCCCATGTAATAAGAAAGCGTAATCTGCTTTGGTCTTAGGAGCTACACCTACCTTAAAGCGTGGATCATCTTCTCGGCTAGTATTATCCCACTTTTGTGAATATGGTGGATTAGACATAACCGCATCAAACATTCTTGGACTATCAACACCATCGACTAGACCATCTGGCCAATCATTATTTAAAGTATCTGCATTATGTAGCAAAATATCATTATATTCAACACCGTGCATCATCAAATTCATTCTAGCTAAATTAAAGGTGGTAGTTATCCATTCTTGTCCATAATATTTAATAGACCCTCGAACTCCGGCATTTTTCATATAAGATGCAGTCGTCAACATCAATGAGCCCGAACCCATCGTTGGGTCATATAGACTATAAGGTGTATTTTCTTCTTTCCCATGTGTCAAAATTCTAGCCATGATATCAGAAACTTGATGAGGTGTATAAAATTCACCAGCCTTCGCCCCTGAATTAGCAGCAAATTTTCCAATTAAATACTCATACAAGTCACCTAGAACATCAGAATCTTCATCAAGCTCTATTTTATCCATGAGATTAATCCAATCCATCATTGTCGCTGTTCTAGTTTGCGTGTTATTACCTAATCTATTTGATGTTAAATCCATATCAGCAAAAATACCATTAAAATTTGTTCTAGCATCCTCACGAATTCCTTGTTCAAAATGAGTTAATGCTTCAGATACCATCAGAATATTAAACTTATCCTTATTAATTGCTTCTTTCCAGTCTATGAACATATCTCCAGGGCGAATAACATATCCAAGCTTTTTCTGCATGAATTCAGCAGCTCTTTTAGAATTCTGATTCCAAATATTTTCCCATTTTTCATCGCGCAGCACCGTTTTTAGCCATTTTTGTGCTTTCTCAGATAAAAACTTATAGAACATTACACCAAAAATATAGTTTTTATATTCAGCTGGTTCAATTTTTCCACGTGTTTCATTCAATGTTTTCCAAATTAAGGCTTTTCTTTCACTAGTTAGTGCCATTTTATTATTCCACCTGCTATTTATATTTTATTGCTATATAACGAATTAAAAAAATCCATCAATTCATCTTCAAAATCCGCTGTTTCAAAAAATCCAATTTTTTCTTTTTCTTCAATTTTTTGTAACTCTTCGTTTAACTTAGGATTATCATTCAAAGCAAAACCTGGCAAGTATTTTTCATATGCTTCAAAAATATAGTTTCCGTTAAAGTTCTTATCTGCCGACCAGCGTCTTATTTGTAACTCCTCGTTTGCCGAGCGAATCATTTTTCGTGCCTCTTTTAAGCTTTCAGTGTTGAAATGTTCCTGATAAGTTCCATCTTCAATACCGTTCAAAATTTCTCCAATTTCATTTCGATTATTATCATCCATTGCAGTTACATGCTCTTCAACCTGTTTCCGATTTTTAGGAATAGTTTCATCAATATAATTGTTCAGCAATTCAACTAATCGGTCATAATCAATTATTTCATTAGCATATGCTTGTAAAGCTATTTTTATTTTAGTTAAATCAATTTTTTTCTCAAGAGGTAATAGCTCATTGACATCATTGAGTCTTGCTTGTAAAGCGCTTAGTTCTTCGACATTTTTAATAGCTAAACTAATTTTCTCTCCTGTTTCCCTTCCATCTTTGTCCAACTGATTAACTTGACTCCCCAGCTCATAACCTTGTTGAACTAATTGTTGCGTACTATTGTTGACTTTAGATGCTAGAACAACAAATTCAACTCTTGCTTTTTCTGAAGCTGGAATTTGTGAGAAGTCTTCTCCACTCAATCCCTGTAATCTTTTAATATCTGGTTGAATAGTTTCTATTTTTGTTGCCACTTTTGTTGCTAAAACATCATCATCAAATAAATTTTGTTGTTCTTTAAGCGAAGGCTGCTTTTTGGCATCTTGAACAGTATCATTTCCACCCTTGGTATAAATAATTAAAGCATGTTTCACGTTGTCTTCCATCAATTTTCCTTTTCTGAAAAATCTAACCTTACCATGTGGTTTGGCATTTTTATTGATTGTTCGATTAGTCCGTGACATAGCTTGAATTAACATGCCTTCTTTTAAAATTTTATCCAAATATATGATGTTTACGTACTTAGAATCAAATCCTGTTAATAATTGATCTGATACGATAACCAAGTCCAAGCGATCTTTATCATTATTTCGATTATATGGCTTTCTACGTGAAATTCTTCTTGTTAAATCATCTAAATAAGCTCCCTCAGGATTTTTATCGTCCATGAATTCTCTTGTATTGTAAAATTTAGAATAAGTTTCTATCGCTTTTTTTAAAGCTTCCTGTAAATCCGAAGATCCTTCTTCGTTATTCTCCTCCCGTGAATATGTCATCGTTACTCTCAAATCAGGAGCCATTTTTTTAAACAAATTGTAGTAGGCTACAGTTGCCTGTTTCCCTGACACTGCAAAAATTGCTTGAAATTGATTTTGCTTTCTAACTCCCATTTCAATAGGTCCAGAAGCATTTTCCTGCCAATGATCTACAATATCCTTAACAACCGCCTGACGATAAGGAAGGCTAGTATAAACTTCCTTTTCAAGTTGTTGCTCAGTCATTTTAGAAGCACTATCAATTTCAAATTGAGATTCATAGTATGTTACATCGAAACCAAGCACATTACCATCACCAATAGCATCTTTAATTGTATATCTGTGCAATCTTGGTCCAAAAATATCATGGGTAGAAATGTTTTTTGATGTTTTGACATCATTAATCTCATCACTATAAAAATTCGGTGTTCCTGTAAAACCAAACCACGTAGTTTTAGATAATCCATCCTTTATTCTCTTAACTGCCTCGCCATTAGCTGATCTATGTGCTTCATCCATCAAAATTACCATACGTTTATCTGATTTTAGACCTGACTTAATAGCCTTATCCAACCCCTGAACGGTAATCAGATAAATATGCGATGAAATATTATTTTTTAGAATTCCTTTTATTTGTCGTCCATTCACAATTTTAATTCTCTGTTCAAAAGTGGTATAAGCAAAAGATTTAAAATTATCACATGTTTGCTTAATTAGATCTACACGGTCAACAATAAACAAGACATGTTTTACTTTTGGCATCGATGCTAGTAGCTGTGCTACTTTAAAAGAAGTAACCGTCTTACCAGAGCCAGTAGTATGCCAAACGTATCCACCTTCTCTTTCAATCAAATTATTATTGTCCATCTGTTTCATTCTTTCAAGAATTTCTCTAGTAGCTTGAATTTGATATGAACGCATTACCATTAAATTATCATTTGATGCATCAGGAATCATGTTAACTGTGGCTAATCTATGTAGTGCTGGTATTCCCATAACTTCATGAATAAATTTCATTGTATCCGTTACATCTTTACCATTTTTGTCTCTCCAACCAAATACAAAGTCTTTATTGTATGCTTCAGATGTTGCATCTTTTGGCCTGGCAAAATAATGTGCAGAGTGTTGTGACAAAATAAATTGAATTTGTACAAAAGAAAATAATCCCGAATACATTCCGTCACTATGATATTTTTGAAACTGTTCAAAAGCACTCCATTGATTTTGCAATGTTTCATCTTTTTCTTCGATATGAACGACTGGGAGACCGCTTATCAACAACATTAAATCAATTCTCCTTTTACTACTCAGCGTAAATGGCAATTCATCAAATGTTACTTGGCTTACAACTTCATATTGTGAATGTCCCCCTGCAACTTCATCTCCAAAAAAAATTTCAATTTCTAGTGATGTCCCGTCATCCCTTATTAAAGGAAGTGTTCCTATACCACCGGCACCAGCTAACATCAGCTGTGCATCATAGGCAGTCTTATTTTTATTCAACTCTATTAATAATTGATGAAACTCGTTATCGGACAAAACGCTTCCTGCTAATTTTGGTGCGTTATTTTGATTTAAAATTTCGCGCCAATGTTCATATAGTACTTTGGTTGTTTTGTTAGAAAAATCTTTACGATAGGTCCAACCTTCAGATTCTAGTTTATCAATTACTGCATTTTCAAACTTATTTTCTGCCATAACTATCCTCTTTTTTTAATGCAATCTATTTCATACAAAGTAGTAATTATATTAATACTTTAAAACAAATTATTTTTTTTGTACATTAAAACAAATAAAAAAACAAGGTCTCCCCTGTTTTTTATCCAAAGTCGACAATTTCAACGACTTTTGCACTCTCATTCTCGACTTGTTCTGGCAACAATCCAATATAATACTTCTGCGTTATCATTATATTTGCGTGGCCTAAATAATGTGAGATATATGCTAGTGAGACTTCTCCAGTTGCTAACATCATACTAGCCAAAGTGTGCCTCATTGTGTGTGTTGAAAATTTACTCTCCATTCCCAAGTGCTTTTGTAATTGATGATATGCAGAATTAATTGAATTTGAGTCTGGAAGTTTCGCTTGTCTTGTCTGAAACAATAATTGCTGTGGATTAGCAATTCCTCGTCTGAAAAGTTCTCTACGATGAAATTCAATCCATTTAACTATTTTATTCATCGCTGTTCGACTTACTGGAACATTCCGAATTGAATTTTTTGTCTTCGGTTCCTTAAACAAATTATGCATTGAGTCCCAAGACTCATCAATTATTATTTCACACTTAAATTGATTGATGTCTTCATATCTTAATGCTAAAGCTTCACCAACTCTTAGCGCAGTCTGTGAGATTGCCATTAAAACCATTCGATTCACATCACTTAGCCGATAATCATATTCCAATAAGAAGTTTTGAATTCTCCGAAAATCCTTAATAGCCATGAATTTTCTGTCATCAGGCTTCGTTTTTCTTGGATCAGCTACAACTCTAATTCTGCCTCCTGCAGGATTTCGATTAAGTACACCATCGTCATATGCATCTCTTAAACAAGCACGTAGATGTCCTAAATCCTTCCTTGCTGTTTCGTGGGCTAGGTTTAAATTGTTGAAAAACATTTGAATCTTATCTCTTGTCAATTGATCCATTCTTGTCGTTGCCAAAGCTCCACGTCGAAAATGCTTTTCACTAACACGATAACTTTCTAAAGTTGCTAAACCGACAATTGGTTCTTTATAAAGCTTTACCCAATCTTTATAGTAATCTATGAACTGCATTTTTGACTTTTTAAAAGAACTTCCGTTAACGAAATCATTTTCTATCTGATACAACCAATCTCTAGCTTCTTTTTTTGTTCTAAAACTCTTATCCTGACGTATTCTATCAGTTCCTGAGCCTCTGGTAAATTGTGCTGTATAAGGTAATTTGCCATGCTTTTTTTGAATGCTACTCATCTAATATCAGTTCTTTTTGTCGCTCTTTATCCCATTTTACTAATATCCAATGTTCATTTCTAATCGCTAGAGGATGAACTGGTTTATGCTGGCCATTTACCAAATCATAAAATTTGTCTATTGTAATCTCAGCTTTTTGGACTTGGTTCACAAATAATTTCATTCGATCAGTCGCTACTTGATATCTCGTAGCTAGAGAACCAATTGCAATGATTACTTTTTCCACTTCACCAACAACTTTTATCAGTTCATCCATACCATCAGCTGGAAAAGCTTCGCCTAATGTCTTCTCATTGATTACTTGAACTGGTCGTGTAAACAAATTAGCGATAATTACACCACCATAATCCTCTATTTCTACTATTTCATTTTTTATCAACATTGTTGTTAGATCGTCTTGTAATAAAGTTTTACTACTTGGATAGTTACTTATAACTAATACCAAAGGCAGTTGACGATTCCAAACATACTTGGTCCAGTAAACGTCTACCCCTTTTATTTTTCGCTCAACTTCTATCGTTGCCTTATCGACGTGCTTTCTTTCTTCTTGCACACTCATTTTACTCACCATCCTTAAATTCATTAATAATTGTTCCTGCAACATTAATTGCTAAAGTTAGTAACAATTCAATCCATTTATTCAATCTCCCTACAGCTCCTTACTACTTGATTTTTTTCATTAAGCAACCCAATACTTAAGACTTTTTCTTGTTTTGAATCCAATATGATAAATCCTGTGTATCTGCCATAACCATAAAAATAGACCATTACCCAATCTGGTAATGGCCCACTTAAATCTAATACCAAGAAATCAATTTCATCTCTGGCTAGCAAATATGCTTCTGTTGAAACATCTGCAATTTCAATCTTCTTATTACTTTCAACTGAAAGCATCGCATACAACTTTGATTCCTGTTTTTTTCTATCAATCAAATAAAAATCTCCTCTCGTTGCTCTCTTAAAGAAATAAATTTCCCACTTGAACCAATAATTAAATGATCAAAGAAACGAATTCTCATATAATCACAAGCTTGCTTTATTTCTTTTGTAAAATTGACATCCTGCTTTGAAGGTGTTGGGTCTCCACTAGGATGATTATGTGCGATGATTACACTGGTTGAATTTGATAACAATGCATTTCTAATTACACTTCTGGCAAAAACTTGTGCCTCTGTTACTGAACCAATACTTAAAATTGAAACATTAACCGGTTCAGACTTTGCATTTAAACATGCTACTATTAAATGTTCATCTGGCTTATCTTCAATAATCTCTGCAAACAAATCGTATGCACTAAGAGAAGTATTACATACTCGATCTTTATACAAGAACCCTCCTTCTTTAACCAATTTAACTGATACACATGAAACTCTTTTCGCTATCTTTTCCACATAAATCATTCCTTACATTATCTAATATTCTTCAGGTAACAGCATCACAATCTGTCCACCATCATCAATTACCCAAATTCTAAGTTGTTTTACTACCCCTTTTTTGAAACTATATTCATCAATAAATAAGGGTTGCTCTTGTCGATGAATAACCTTGCTGCAATTGTTATCTTGCGAAAATTCAAAAATTTGTAAGTAATCTAATTTAATATTACTTTCTCTCTTGTGCTTAATTAAATTCCAACATATCAGTTGTTGGAACATAGAAACTTTTTCTTTAATACCTCTTGTAATATATTTCTTTTTCTCCAACTCAAACACTGTGACACAACCTTCCGACAAAATAAAAAAGCCTAATCGTAATTGATTAGACTCAAATCAGTTGTCCTCTTACTTTGACACCTTTTTTCCTTTGGTAATTTCATTAACTTTCTCTTCAACATCAAACTTAAAAAATGAAGCTGCTCCACCTATCAAAGCAAGCACATTACCTACTAGAAAAATCCATGCTCCTATCGCAAAGGATGCTGCTCCACCTACATTACCTGTATCAGCAAGTTGTCCTTTTAAGACAAATAAGAAAATCATAGTTACAAATGGAAGACCAAATTTAAGTAGACTCTCATATTGCTTTAGTCCTTGAATTCGACCAACTACCAAAATAACTGCTGGAACTACAATAAATAGTGTACCCAAAAGATAATCACCATTAAAAATTAACTTGTATCCTGGGTATGAAATACTATACATGTAACCCCCACCAGGATCTCCGGCATAGAAATTACCCACAAATAGCGAAATAATCATAATTATGGCACCAATTACATCCAAATTATGCAGTACCTTAGTCAAAAATTCATTTTTATTTTCCACTTGTTACTCCTCGCTCTCTTCCTTTTTTTCAACATAGCCATTTGCTACCAATTGATTTTTAAACCACGTATCATACATCAAGCCAAACCAGATGCCCTCAGCCAAATTAACAATTATTCCCAGTGATGATCTTTCTAAAACGACATTGATTACTACTGCTATCGCAAATGGGACTGCAATCTTTTTAACAAATCCTTCGGTCTTATAGATATTACTGAACATTGCGTAAAATAATGTGAAGATTCCTCCCAACCAATTGAAACCAGCTTTCACTTCACGTACATCCATTTTGCCATTTATTTTCTTTTCAAAAACCATGTTTTCCTTTATTCGACCACTAAAATTAAATAAATCAGATACATCCATTTTTATTTTCCCCTTCAACCTTTATTTTTATTGTCCCTAATAACCTTATGCACCCATTTCTGTGAGTACCCATACTCGCGTGCAAGTTGCATCGAATTACTCCCAGTAAATTTACGTACAACTTGGCGGCTTGCACGCTTACGATCATACAAATGTGTGGGAATCGTTAACTGTGAACCACGATAATGTTGATAAACAACAAGCATCGCATCTACTCCAATTAATTCACATAGACTCTTATAAAAATCTTGGAGTGCCTCAATATCTACATCTTTGTCCTTCATAAATCTCCCCTTCCTTTTTCATTAATACTTTTCACCTCTTTTCACTTATCTTTAAAATTAATCATAAACACTGTGCGAGCTCTTCGCTACTTAACAGTGGCACTACACTTAGCAGTACATTCCTCCTTAGACTTGTCCTATAATTGTGGTAAATAAAAAAGGAACCCAATTCAGAATTGAGTTCCAAGATAATAATATATACTTAAAGATTCAGAGCTTACTATTAAACGCTAAATTAATTATCAGTTCCATGCATATGCTAACAATTATAAAGAACGCTTGAAAACTTACGATCAAAGAATTATGAGAAGGAAAGTATAGATACTAAGTTGATGATGAGTACAATTCCACCAAATATTATTAGTAACCTGCCACAAACTACCGCTATTATCATTGGCTTTGTTCTTTCAATCTTAAGTAATGTCGTTTCCCATCTATATTTAAATAATCCTAAAATTTGAATAATCCCCTGCACAACTAGCATTACACAAAAAATTATCAGACATATTTGTATATTATTTTTAATAACAAAGAAAAGTAAAACTAGAAATAAAATACCAATTATTGACCACAACACTACTATTAGTTTAGTAAGAATAACATACGCTGGCTTATTTTCTCTTGTTGTTTTGATAAGAGGTTCTATATCTTTTCTTCGTCTTTTATGACCTATTAAATCTTCAAATGTCGTCTGTTCTTTTGATAAGGATCTATTAACAAGCACACGTCCAAGCACTATCATTACAATGCTCACCAATAACTCTTCCATAGCACTACATCGCCCATTCTATTAAGAAATTATATTTCTTTGATATTATACCATCAACTACCTCCAAATTATTCTTTGCTTTATAAAAACAAGTTAGTTACAATTCACATTATGAAAGTAGAGCGGCTATAATTCCTACACCAGTTATTACTCCTATTCCCAAATCAGTTTCTGGGTTAAGCACTATCACAGCTACTACTAATATAATTTTCGAATTTTTTTCAATATATTCTTTGATAGGATTTGGATTCGCAGCAATTTTCTTTTGGTCTGTTTCATATTCAGCATAAGCTACATTTGTAACAGAAATAGGAAGTGTTCCTGTCAAATTATGAAAGCTTGCAGTTAAAGTAATTTCATAATCCATTTCATAAGTTTCTCCATTACTATTACTGTCTTGAATTAGAAAGATGTCAGCAGAAACGTCAATTATAATATTTGTATTTGTGATATACTTGATAAAAATATCGACAGAGGTGTCTATGATGGATCTTCTTCAACTATTATTTATTGTTTTAGGAATTGTGATTTTATGTGTTTTTCTTTTTTTTGTGCTTTTAATACAAATGCTCAAGCTTAGACGCCATTTAAGAGAAAATTTATTAAATTTCACTCACTTCATTAAGAATTACGAAGATACGCATCCTGTTTCTGAACCCGCTTTTGATATTACCGATATCATTTCTAAGAGCTACCATCCAGCAAAAAAGCTTAAAGCTATAATTACCTTAAACTTAAGCCTAGTATTTCTTCTGTTACTTTCGCTTGTTTTCAGGGCTCCCATGTATATCGAAAAGTTACTATTTATACTTTTTTTTGTTATGATATTATCATTACCGCTATATTATCTATTCTTAAAGAAACACAGAAAAATTTTTTTACTAAACACTCAACTTAGGGAAAATAATATTAAACTGGACCGCGAAAAAAATAAATTAATTTCTCAATTTGATTGGGAAATTGCAACATTATCCAGAAAGATAACGTTCAACACACTACAAGCCTTCGAGCTTTTAAATTGTGTCATGCTTTGTGTCCTATTTACCCAGATGATTATAAGAGGCTAATTTTTTGTTTTTGCAACAGAACCCTTGTGATATACTTGATAAAAATAATATTGGAGGGATTTCTTTGCATTCCTACATTGAAATTAATTTTTTCTTATTGCTTCTTGCTGCGTTGTGCTTTTTTATGATGCTGATATTTTCAAGAAGAGCATCTAAAACTTCAAAAAAAATCAATGAGCCTAAAATTCAATATACATCTTTAATTAAGAATTATAAGAAAGACAACTTAATTTCTATTGATGAAATCAAAGCTCTCTCTGCTATTAATAGCTACCCTTTTACTTTATTTTTTTTCAGGACATTTCCTTTCAATCTTCTATTCTCTTTTTTCTCCGTTATTGTAGCCTTTTTTTATTCTGTATTTTACACTCAAATTAGGCCGCTACTCTTTGTGCTATTTCTATTATGGGGAATATTTTGGCTATTATCCTACATTGTTTTAAAAAGAAAAAGTATTAATTTACATTCACAGATAAAAAATAAAAATCCAGTGCTTCTAAAAAACTCCAATATTGTTAATCTGACTATCCAATACGACCAAAAAATTTTACCACTAATTAAAAAAACTACACTTTTTTCCCTGCTTGCTTCAATTTTTATGAATCTCGGATTATTATTATTGGTTTCCTTTTTTAATTTTTATCATTTTTGATTACCGCTATTAAAGCTGAAAATCTGCTTAAATTGAATAATAATACTTAACAGAAGAAGTGTTGATTTTGTAGACCTATTTTATTTGGTATACTGAGTATAAATGAAATAGGGGAGTGTTTTTATTGAATATCAATCAATTAGATCTATTGCTATTAGCCAGTGCAATTATTTGTACTATCATTTTTTTAATATTTTTGTTTCGACTAATTAATACACAAAAGGCCTTAAAAAAACAAATAGCTATTTTTAACCATTTATTAAATATATATAAAGAAAATGATGATTCCTTTGCTACAAAGGAATCATCATCAATTTCGTTAAAATTACATAAATTAGCAAGAAAATTGTACAATCCAGCGAAACTATTATTACCAATAATTATTGTAAACATGATTCCAGCAATCATGTTGCTTTTATTGTTTCCTGTTCACGGCCTATTAATGAATGTGTTACTTATTTTCTTCCTTAGTTGTATCCTTTGTTTGACTATATACATTTTTTATTTAATAAAGCACAAGGAATTTTTTAGTTTGGAAAGAAATTTTGTAGACAGTGGTTATCAAATAAACAACGACATTTCTTTGCTAATTCAGAAATTTGATTATTCGATTTCTCCTCTAATTCAAAAAAAAGTGTTTGCTACTTTATATGCCTTTGAATTTCTAAATATTACCCTAATTTGTCTAACGTGGTCCTAGGTTACCTTTAGGCCATTATTACTTTAACCAGTGCTACAATTGATGCACTAACTTCTTCAGCCGTCGTTCCCGCAGTTGCTATCGTGATATATATTCCTCCTACTACAATAACTGAAATTAACGCAAACTTGGCGAATTGTTCAACTTCACCTGTAAGCTGATTATTATAATCATTTACTGTAGAACTTGGAACACCTGTCGGCACAACTTCAATCTTATGGAATATCTCATCAATAATTATTTCATATTCTAGTTCAA
>NZ_JBDNTS010000035.1:0-13803 GCF_047719775.1 Liquorilactobacillus sp. | reverse complement strand
TTTTGCATGATATGTGGCTGCCTCGGAAACTAGAGATCCTGCAAAATTATTTTCAGAAATGTGGGCAATAATACTTTTTTTATCATATGGTAATTTTATATCTATCATTCTTTGATAATTTCCTTTCCTATCAATCTAATTAGCAATTATAATTAATCAAAAGGAAATTCAAACATTCATTCGTGCATACTTATCAATATATTCAATAAGAGTATGATTTGTAACGTTGAACTTATACACTTTTTTCAATGCAAAAAACCGGATTGACTTTCCCCGCTATTAAAAGTACCATCTGTTGTTGGTACTTGTTGGAGTTTCCATAAAAATACCACTATAATGTTACTATATAGAAAGGATTGTGTAGTACATGGTAATGAGCCATACTGAATACTTGATGAATTATCTTCAATCAGAAAGAATGCCTGTAATTAAAAAGAAAAAACATACCTATTTGACCTATCATGGATTAGAAGAAAAGAGTACCTATGTTTTGAAACATGGAATTGTTAAAACTTCAATTATTTTACAAGATGGTAGAGAATTTAATCTTTCATACATAACTCGACCTGATGTTTTGAGTTTACTTCGCGATGAAGTTTCTAAATACACTGACCAACCGTTTAATGTTCGTGTTGAATCTCAAGAAGCGGAGTTTTATAAAATTGATCGTGTTAAATTTTGGGAAATGGTTAATCAAGACGATGAGTTAAATAATTACGTTAAGGAATATTATCGAACAAAGCTTTCAGAAAATATTGTTCGTTTACAACGTATGATAATGGGTGGAAAACACGATGCTGTCTGTGCATTTTTATATCAACTCAATGATTTGTTCGGTAAAAGGCTTCCTAATCATCAAGGAGTATTAATTGATTTTACTGTAACTAATGAGGATATCGCTGGGTTCTGCGGTGTCAATTCAAGATCGTCAGTAACTAGAATACTGACTGACTTACGTGAAGAAGGCATTATAGACATAAAAAACCATAAATTTATTATTACGAACATGAATTATTTATTAGATTATGTGTCAATTTAGTTTTTACTGCATCTTCTTTTATTGGTTTTCAGTATATATAAAAAATAAGATTAAACGTTAAAAATCAAACTGATTTTTAACGTTTAATCTTATTTTTAAGTTTCTGAGACATCTATTAATTCAGAGGATCACCATACCATTTTTGATACATTGATTCAATTATAGTCATAGTATGCATGGTCAGCTCAGGAGTTACAACTGAACTTTTTAATTCTTTATTCGCTAACGCTTCATTTATATGATTAATTTCATGTACAATTTCACTTTGCTGGTCATCAGCCTTAAATTTCTTCAATTCACCAGTAGCAGTTTTCAAGTATGCCATTTTGGCTTCCCAATAATTTGGAATTGCCAACCTTCCTTTTGTTCCATATACCACTATCTTAGTCTCTAAGCCAAAGTCAGTTGCAATGATAATGTTCGCTAAAACATCATCTGCTTTTAATGCTAAGTTGCATCTGGTGTCTGTCTCACCAACTTCATTGAACTCAAACCCATTCCACTCTGTAACATCTTTACCAGTTAAATACTGAATAAGTCCAATTGGAGTCGTTCCTCCATTTATGAAAGCACCACCACCTGCAGATAACCTCGTAAACCATTCTTTTTTATCAGTAGTATCATAGTTCTCTTGAATATCTATGAAGTTCACTTCACCTATCATGCCCTGATCAATCAATTGTTTTGCTTTTTCAATGATCGGTAAGAAAATCGCGCTTTGGGACTCCATGATAAACAAATTCTTTTGCTGAGCCAATAAAAAAAGTTCACGTGCACCGACCTTGTGTCTCGTAAATGGTTTTTCCAATAAAACATTTTTCCCAGCTTCTAACGCGGCTTTAGCGCTCTCATAATGATCTTCATTTTTTATAGCCAAATATACAATATCAATTGAATCATCATTGAACAATGATTCTAGTTCATCATAAGTATCCGGGATTGCCATCTCTTGAGCAAACTGCTGCGCCTTTTTATAATCATGTCCAAAATTTGCAACTGCCTCACCTTTTGCGCTTTCTTTCAATGCTTCAACAAATTTAACTGCTAATCTATTAGTACCGACGATTCCATAACGGACTTTTTCTGCCATCATACTCACCTCATCATTGATAATAACTGCTTTTTATCCATTGTATCAGAGTTGCTGGCAGTTTCGTAACTATATTGGATCATATTTACTTATTTTTCGAAATTATACTGCGTAACTTGACTCCATCTTCTTCTGAACCGATTGTCACACGCAGCCAGTCTTTTAACAAACCGCGCCTAATCTGATATCCATTCCTTAATAATTCATCTGCTAATTTATTTGCAGCAGGAAAATTGAAAAAGACAAAATTTGCCTGACTGCTATAATACTTAATCTTACTTTCCTTGAAGAAATGTTCCCAATTATCTCTTTCAATACGCGTTTTTTCAACAGAATTATTGACAAAATCTTGGTCTGCCAACGCTGCTATTGCTGCAACCTGTGCAAGTGAATTCAGATTATAGGGCAATCTTACTGCTTGCATATAATTTGCTAGGTTTTCATTCATTACCGCATAGCCAACACGATAATTTGCTAATCCATATGCTTTGGAGAATGTCCGCAATAGCATTACGTTTTTGTAATTATCTAATTCTGGTAAAAAACTGGTACTATTATTTTTTGTAACATAATGAATATATGCTTCATCCAACAAAATCAAAACATTATCTGGAACCTGATCAAAGAAAGCCTTCAATGTACTGACCTCTTCATACGTTCCAGTCGGATTATTAGGATTGCATACCCAAATGACTTTTGTTTTATTCGTAATCTGCTTCAAAAAGCCTTCAAAATCATAGTGCCCATTTTCAGACAAACAAGGAACTTCAATAACTTTTGCACCTTCTATTTGAGCATGCAGTGCATATTCTGAAAATGTTGGCTTACTGAGGATCACCTCATCCCCAGTCTCAAGAAAGATACGTGAAATCATTGTAATAATTTCATCAAGACCAACCCCAAAAACCAACTTTTCAGGGATCACTCCTATGAAATCCGCAATCTTATTTCTTAAATCACTCGCATAGCCATCAGGATAACGATTTTCTTCTCCAAAGTTCCATTTTAAAATCGCTTCTTTTACCTTTGGAGAAGTTCCAAATGGATTTTCATTTGCTGATAATCTTACTAATTTCTTTAATCCCAATCTTTCTTTGACACTCTCAATCGGCTCTTCAGGTATATAATTCTCAATCTTCTTAATTTGTGATTTCATTGTTATCTCCTTATAGGTCTTGAATTTTACGGCGATCCTGTGTCTTGCTCATCAGACCTTCTCGCTTAGCCAACTCTACCTTTATCTCATCAAATTCTACTCCCTGTTCTACTAGGAGAACCATCACATGATACAGCAAATCAGCAGTTTCATATACTAACTCACCTTTATCAGGATTTTTTGCAGCTACAATTACCTCAGTTGATTCCTCCCCGACTTTTTTTAGAATTTTATCGAGCCCTTTAGTAAATAAGTAGTCTGTATAGGAACCTTCCTTGGGATTTTCCTTTCTTTTCAATACTAATTGGTATAGTTCTTCTAAATTTTGCATTATCACTTTTCTCCTTTAAAATTAATTTTTTCAAAAAAACAGGTACGTTCCCCAGTATGACAAGCTGGTCCTGCTGGCTTGACTCGGATTAAAAGCGTATCTTGATCACAGTCAAGTATAATATCCTTCACAACCTGTGTATTTCCGCTGGTTTCTCCTTTATGCCATAATTCCTGTCTTGAACGTGACCAAAACCAAGTTTCGCCCGTCATAATAGTTCTTTCATAGCTTTCCTCATTCATCCACGCAACCATTAAAACGTCACTTGTTTCATCATCGACAATTACACTTGTTATCAAGCCCTTTGCAAAATTAGGTCTGCTCATCTAATATTCACTCCTTGATCCCTCAATGTTTTCTTCAAGTCTGGAATTGCAATCTCACCATAATGAAAAACCGATGCTGCAAGTGCACCATCTACTGCACTTTTCTGAAAGACATCAGCAAAATCTGAACTCGTTCCCGCACCACCAGATGCAATAATTGGTACATCGACCAATATCGATAACTTTTGATATAATTCGATATCAAAACCTGACTTAGTACCATCTTTATCCATACTTGTCACGAGCAATTCACCTGCACCAAGTTCAACGATCTTTTTGGCCCACTCCAGCGCATCAATTCCAGTAGCTGTCTTACCCCCATGTGTATAAACTTCATAATAATCTTTTGCTGCATTTCGTTTAACATCAATTGCCACCACAATACACTGATTACCAAACTTTTTTGCCCCTTCTGTAATTAATTCAGGGGTTGCTACTGCGGCAGAATTCAATGAAATTTTATCTGCCCCCGCCCGTAACAATTCCTGCATATCGGTAACAGATTTAATCCCGCCACCAACTGTTAATGGCATAAAAACTTGACTGGAAACGCGCTCAACTACACCTTTCATTGTACTTCTTTTCTGATTTGTTGCTGTAATATCAAGAAAAACTAACTCATCTGCTCCTTGGCTTTCGTACTCTTCAGCAATGGTCGCCGGATCACCAACATCAACCAGATTTACAAAATTAATTCCCTTCTTAACTCTTCCATTATCAACATCCAAACATGGAATGATTCTCTTAGCCAGCATTGTCGTTCACCTCAGCAATCTCTGTTAATGTCAATCTGCCTTCAAACAATGCTTTACCAACCACCATGTCAGGCAACCCCGCCACAACCAATCTTTTTACATCTTCAATATCACGAATACCCCCAGATGCAATAATATTGCAGTCATTAAAGCTTGCCTTGAGCTTTTTTAATAATTCAACATTAGGACCCTTCATCGTGCCGTCTCTTTGAACATCAGTCACAATAAAGTTTCTGGCCCCTGCCTGTTCCATCTTAGCAATCAAAGTCTCCATCTTCGTATCAGATGTATCTAACCATCCATTCACTGCTACCAACTCATTAGTTCCATCGACGCCAATTACAATTTTAGCTGCACCAAATTGTTTTAATGATTCAACCACAAACTCAGGATCAAATAATGCTGCTGATCCAATAATTACACGGTTAATTCCAAGGCTAAGATAGTGTTCTACTCGTGCTAAATCTCTAATACCTCCGCCAATTTCAATTAGCCCAGTAAATACCTTCCGAATGTCTTTAATGACAGTTTCATTTTGCGGCGTTCCCTTCAAAGCACCATCTAAATCAACTAGATGCAAACACTTAATCCCAGCTGCTTGATATTTTCGGGCTTGTAATGCAGGTGTTTCTTCTATCAATGTTTCTTCCGCAAAATCTCCTTTGTATAAGCGGACACTCTTACCTGATTTCAAATCAATTGCTGGAAAAATCATTGCCTAACCACCTTTTCTGAAAATGTCTTCAAAATCTTCAGTCCTACTGCACCACTCTTTTCAGGATGAAATTGTGTACCAAAAATATTCTTATTTTGGACCATTGCCGGAATTTCAACCCCATAATCAACTGTTGAAATTAGATATTGCTTGTCACAAACTGCATAATATGAATGTACAAAATATGTGTATTCATCAGCAATAAAAGCAAAGTCAGTTTCATTTTTCTTAAGTTGGTTCTCATTCCAACCCATTTGAGGGACCTTTAAATCACCTTTTTCAGGAATAAGACCAACTTCTCCAGGAATCAGGCCTAATCCCTCATGGCTCCCATATTCGCTTGACTTTTCAAAAAGCAGCTGCATTCCAAGACAAATTCCTAACAAAGGAATTTTATTATCCAAAACTGCTTTTTTAATAACACCAATCAAACCTTTTTTTTCCAAGGTTGCCATTGCAGGACCAAATGCTCCCACACCAGGTAATATTAATCCAGAACTTTTCATGATTTTCTCTGGCTCGTCCGTTAATTGAACTTCAATCCCAAGGTGTTTAAATGCCTTTATCACATTGAATGTATTACCTGCATCATAGTCGATTATTGAGAGCACTTAAATCACCCCTTTCGTTGAATTTACACCTTCAATCTCTGAATTAATTGTTACTGCCTGTCTCATTGCTCTTCCAAATGCTTTAAATAAACTCTCAATCTTATGATGCGTGTTTCTCCCATACAAAATTTCAGCATGTAAATTCATCTCGGTGCTAAATGCAACAGCTTGAAAGAAGTCTTCCACAATTTCTGTCTCAAAATCACCTAACCGCGGATTCTCTAGCTCTGCTTTAAAAACCAAATATGAACGTCCACTTAAATCAACACAAACTCGGCCAAGCGTCTCATCCATTGGTACAAAAGCTGTTCCATATCTTTCAATCTGCTTTTTTTGTCCCAAAGCCTCTTTAAAACACATCCCTAAAACAATTCCCGTATCTTCAACTGTGTGATGTGGGTCCACATTCAAGTCACCCTCTGCGATTACTTCCAAACCAAAACGGCCATGTTTTGCAAAAAGTGTCAACATATGATCAAAGAAGCCCACTCCCGTACTGATTTTACTTTCTGTTTGCTTATCCAAGTTCAACTTAATTCTTATTTTTGTTTCTGCAGTATTTCTTGTAATTTCGGCTTCTCTCATATTAATTCTCCTTTTGATTAAATCTTTCTTCAATAGCACGGGCATGTGCTTCAAGTCCCTCAGTACGAGCAAGCGTCGTAATAGCTTTCAAATCACCTGCCAGTGACTCTTTTGAAAAATTAATGAATGATGTTTTTTTGACGAAATCATAAACACCCAATGGAGATGAAAACTTAGCTGTTCCACCAGTTGGCAATACATGATTGGGACCAGCTACATAATCCCCAAGAGGTTCACTTGCATATCTGCCTAAAAAGACCGAACCTGCATTCCTGATTAAGCTCAAATATTTCATTGCATCCTCAAGCTGAACTTCTAAGTGTTCTGGCGCAACAGTGTTCATTAGTTCAAACATCTCAGGAACGGATTTCATTACTGCGATAAATCCCCGTTCATTAATTGATTGTGTGGCGATATCCTTGCGTGGAAGTGTTTTTAATTGCTTTGTTACTTCATCGCTAACTGCTTGCGCTAACTGTTCGTCATCCGTTATTAAGATTGCACGAGCACGAACATCATGCTCCGCTTGTGAAAGCAGGTCAGCAGCCAATTCATTGGGCTTAGCATCTTTATCAGCCAATACACCAATCTCTGAAGGACCGGCAACCATATCAATTGCAACTTTACCAAAAACCTGTTTTTTTGCAGTTGCAACATAAATATTTCCTGGTCCGACAATCTTATTGACTGCTGGCACAGTTTCCGTTCCATATGCCAAAGCTGCAATTGCTTGTGCTCCACCAATTTGATAGACAGCATCTACACCTGCAATTTTGGCAGCTGCCAAAACAGTTTGGTTGATGCCATCCTTTTGTGGTGGTGTCACCATAATAACCTCATCTACACCTGCAATTTTGGCAGGTAATGCAGTCATCAGAATCGTTGAAGGATAGGCAGCTGTACCACCTGGAACATAGATACCGACTCGCTCTAGCGGTGTGACTTTTTGTCCTCTAATAATCCCTGGAATATTTGTATCAATAAAGCCTTGTTCTTTTTCCATTTCATGATAGCTGATGATGTTCTTCTTTGCTAATAATAATGATTCTTTAATCTCATTTGATAAATTCTTGTAAGCATCGTCAATTTCTGCTACAGGTATCTTGAATTCATCTAATGAAATGCTATCAAATCTTTTTTCATAATCTTTAAGAGCTTCATCGCCTTTTTCTCTAACATTTTCGACAATCTCAGCAACTCGTCGTTCAATTTCTAAATCAGTTGTCTGTTCAGTTAATCTTGCAACAATCTTCTTCATTTCACTTAATGATTCACGATATATTTTCATTTTTTCCGCCCCTATTTTTTTAATTCTTTATTTTGAATAACTTTTTCTAATTTATCTACCAATGAATATATTTCACGTGCTTTTTGCTTCAATGACATGCGGTTAACGACAAATCTCGTTGAAACCTTGTCCAAATAATCATAAATAAAAAGGTTATTTTCTTTCAATGTTGTTCCAGTCTCCGTGATATCAACAATTGCATCGGCCAGCCCTATTAGTGGTGCTAACTCAACTGAACCTTCAATCTTGATTACTTCAACATCTTGCCCTAGTGATTCAAAATAATTTTGCGTAATCAATGGATACTTTGTGCCAATTACTCTACGACCTTCTTTGTTAATCTCAAAATCTGTAGTCGAAGCAAGCACAAATTGACACTTTCCAATCCCTAAATCCAATAATTCATACTGTTCATTGCGATGCTCTGTCAAGATGTCGCTTCCAACAATCCCAATATCTACAACTCCAGAATTTAAATAAGTTGTAACGTCTGGTCCTTTGGCTAAAATGAACTGATATTCTTCATCTGGAGTATTAATTATCAGCTTTCTCTTTTTATTTTTAAGTGGTTCACAGTCAACACCAGCTGCCGTAAGTAACTCAATCACGGGCTCCTCAATCCTTCCCTTAGTCAAAGCAATCTTCAGTGACATTTTGCAAATTACCTCCTTCATCAATTTTATATAGTTCAGCATTTTGCTTGTGCGCAGCAAGAAATGCTTTTCTTAAATCAGCTTCCATTGATAACTCAAATTTGTGCTTATTAAGAATTTTATTTACCATTCCAAGTTGCTCGGGTTGGTAATACAATAAATCTTTTTCCCTTCTTTGTACTGAAACAGTAGAAAAATCTGCCAGTATTTCTAAATCAATTCCCATCCCAACAGCCGGTTCAGCTTGTTCTTGAAAATTCTCTAATAATTGATCGTATCTACCACCACTAAAAACATATTCAGAATTACTTTCGATAAAGCCCTTGAAAGTAATTCCAGTATAATAATTCTGCGGAGGAGCAACACTCAAGTCTAATAAGACTTTCTGCTTCGGCAACTGCTCTAACCAAGAGGTAACTTGTGTCAATTCATTAATAATCTGCTGGGCTTTTTCGGGTAGTTCATATTCTTTTATTTTGCGGAGAACCCAAGAAATATTTCCAAATAGCCGTGGCCACTTCTCTAAGAATTCAAACTCTTTTTTGTCTTTAAAAATAGATATATAAGCGAGATACTTCGGCATATTCTTCCTAAATAATTCCGTTTTGATTTTCTCTTTTAAGAACTTATCTTGCGTCAGCACATCTAAGATGCTGTTAGCAAATTGAGCATGTCCTAATTCAATTTGGACTTTCCCCTGAAGGAATTCTGTACTGATTTGATTAATCAAAAGCATACATTCAAGTTCTGCTCGAATTGAAGAGTACCCTACAATTTCAATGCCTGCTTGCGTCATCTGATTATATTTGCCAGATAAGGCCTTTGATATATTAAAGCGTTCACCAACATAATAAAATTTTTGCGGGAGTTTCACATTATTTGTAGCTAAGAAACGTGCCAATGGTAATGTTAAATCAGGACGTAATATTAGGCTATCATCATTACTATCAAGTAATTGATACGTTCCCATTTGCTTTAAATCAAACTCTGCAAAAACCTCCTTATGTTCCAGCAAAGGTGTACTTACCTTCATGAAATTATTTTCAAGAAGTCTTCGCTCAATCTCGGTTTTTATATGATATTTTTTTGATTCACGTTTCCCAAATCCATCTCTTGTTCCCAGTGGTAAATTGACTTTATGCATCTTTTTAATGCCTCCTTAAAAATAAAAAAGTCCTCTTAATCTAAAATTAGACTAAGAGGACGATTACCGTGGTTCCACCTCAATTTGTTAGTACCTCACAGTACCAACCTCATGTTGAATATAAATTCAACAGCGTTAACGAGCTTATCCGAGTAAATCTAATAGCCACAACAACGACGTTCGATTCATTGATTCATAGGTGTGTTTCATCAATTACTTCGGTCTCCTTCCCAACAACGGAAACTCTCTGTACGAGCGGCAATTGACTAATCTTCTAATCACAATCTTTTTTTATTAGAATTATATTAGTTTCATTAATTTTAAATAAGCATACACTTGAACTTATTTTCTGTCAAGTGTTTCTATGAAATCTGTCAGATGATATCCTCGACCAACCTCAGCAATCGCATGTGCATCAGAACCAAATACGAATGGAATATTCTTTGCACAAGCCAATTGGATAATTTGATTTCCTGGATATATCTCATTACAGTATGGCTTATATAATCCTGCAGTATTAAAGTCAAGCTCTCTGCTCTGCTCCTTAACCGTATTTAAAATATTAGAAAGCAATTCAAGATTATTGTTAGCAAATTTTGCTGGTAATTCAAAATAATCTTGATACTTTTTAATCAAATTCATATGGCCAATTCTTTGTGGTGCATATTTTCCTAAATCAGCTAAGACAGCTTGTTGAATAAGCTCGAAGTATCTCTGGTACAAGTTTTGCGGATCTGCTAAAAAATCTGAAAAACCATTAGCAAACTCTGTCGTATCATAATCGACACACCAAAAGCCGTTAGCAGTGCCCTTCATAAAATGAACAGATAAAATATTTTCTTGTGTTCGCGAACCATATTCATTCAAAAACTGTCTAATATCTTCTTCAAACCCAGGCAAATAATCAACTTCAAACCCAATCTTGAGATTGATAACATCACCATATTTTTTTTGCAGATTTTCACATAATTCAAAATAATCTTCCAATTGTGACCATTTAAGTGATGCTGTTTCTAAGCCCTCTGGGTTGCCTCTAAATTCTGATGCAAATCTTTTTGGCAATGGTGCATGTTCAGTAATACAATAATCTGAAAAGCCCAATTCAATAGCTTTTTCAACCATTTTTGCAGTAGAATCACCTGAACCATGCGGACAAAGTTCTGTATGTGTGTGCCCATCTTTCTTCATAAAATCCACCTCATCTAAATAAAATACTTGTTCAAATAATCTGCAATATGCCTTTTATATTCATTGGGGTTAATCCAATAGCTTTCAGCATGGCTTGCCCCCTCTACAATCCACAATTCTTTTGCAGCCTTTGTTGCCCGATAATTCTCCAGTGCCATATAACTTGGAACATAATCATCTTTTTCTCCATGGATAAAAAAGATTGGTAAGTGATTCTTTTTTAGTTGTTCAATTGATGAAATATCATCCAGATAATACCCTAAACGGCTATGGTTAATTGTGCTAACAAGTGGATAAAATGGATATTTAGGTAAATGAAATTGCTCCTTCAACAAGTAGGTGAGTTCCTCATCGATACTGGAGTATCCACAATCCGCGATGAGACATTCAACTTGGGAAGGTAAGTCTTCCCCACTCAGCATCTCAATTGTTGCAGCACCCATACTAACTCCAAATAAAACAATTTTGGCCTTCGTTCCAATCCTGTCAATTACTCGTGTAATCCACTTCAAATAATCCAATCTATCTAGCCAACCAAAACTAATATACTTGCCAGCACTTTCACCATGCCCACGATCATCAGGCAACAAGATATTATATCCCATATCATAGAACATCTTTGCATAATTTGCCATCGTCTCGCCGTTTCCCTTATATCCATGTGAAATTATTGCAACATTTGGCGAACTGCTTCTAGCTGGAATAAAGTATGCGGACATCCGCTCTTCCTCGTCACCAATTGAAAAAGTCCAATGCTCCTTGGTAGCCTTCTTAAACCACTTCACATACTTCCAGTAACTTTCGGCATATTTTTGCTTATCCGCTCCTGCTTCAGGAACATAGTCAACTCTCTTAAATGCAAATTTAAACAAGTATTCGCTTACCAAAACTGCACCCGCGATCCCCGTTCCTAGTATTGCGCTCAAACAAAAATTCTTTTTCCTCATCTCTTTACCTCCAACGCTTCACTACTTACAAAGTCAATTATTATCTTAATTAAAAAAAAGCACAAGCAAAACTTCTTTGTCATTATAATAACAAAAAAGTTCACTTGTACTAAATTAATGTTAGCTAGTTCAGTCCTCAGAATCTCTCTTTAAAAAATCTTACTTTAGACGATTATTTAGTTCTTTACTTAAATCTTCATATCCTGGTCTATTCAATAATGCGAACATATTCTTCTTGTATGCTTCGACACCTGGTTGATTAAATGGATTAATCCCATTTAAGTAACCCGAAATTGCAACGGCTATTTCAAAGAAATAAATCGTGTATCCAAGAGTATACGCACTGCGGTCTGGGATGTTCACAACCATATTAGGGACATCTCCATCAGTATGCGCCAAAACAACCCCTTGGAACGCCTTTGTATTAACAAAGTCCATTGATTTTCCTTCAAGATACCCTAGACCATCTAAGTTTTCTTCTTCCTTTGGTATCTCAACATCGTGATTAGGCTTAGCAACCTTTACAACTGTTTCCATTAGATTGCGACGACCCTCTTGGATATATTGTCCTAATGAATGCAAGTCTGTAGAGAAGTTAGCTGATGAAGGATAGATACCCTTTTGATCCTTGCCTTCAGACTCACCCATTAATTGTTTCCACCATTCTGAGAAATATTGCAATGATGGCTCGTAGTTCTCAAGAATTTCTGTTGTATAACCCTTACGATAAAGAATATTACGCAATGCGGCATATTGATAAGCTTCATTCTTTGTCAAATCAGCATCCTGATACGCAACACTTGCATCTGCCGCTCCTTGCATGATTGCATCTACATCTGCACCTGATGCAGCAATTGGTAATAATCCAACTGGTGTTAATACTGAGAAACGACCACCAACATCATCAGGGATAACAAAAGTCTCATATCCTTCCGCATCCGCTTCAGTCTTCAAAGCTCCACGTGCACGGTCAGTTGTAGCGTAGATACGCTCTTTAGCAGCTTTGCCATATTTTTCCACCAGCTTTGCCTTGAAAACACGAAAGGCAATTGACGGCTCGGTTGTGGTTCCAGATTTTGAAATAACATTAACAGAGAAATCACGGTCACCAACTAAATCAAGCAAATCATGGACATATGAAGAACTAATTGAATTACCTGCAAAAAAGATTTGTGGTGCATTTCTCTTTTCGGCAGAAAGTAAATTAAAGAAACCATGATGAATAAATTCAATTGCTGCACGAGCACCCAAATAAGAACCGCCAATTCCGATTACAATTAAAACTTCAGAATCTGACTGGATCTTTTTTGCTGCCTTCTTAATTCTTGCAAATTCTTCTTTATCAAAATCAGCAGGTAAATTTAAAAAACCTCTAAAATCATTACCTGCACCAGTACCTTCACGCAATTCCTTATCTACAGCCGAAACAAGCGCTTGCATTTCTCCTAACTCGTTAGGATGAACAAATTTTGTTAAGTTAGAGCTATCAAATGAAATATGTGCCATTTTGGGTATCTCCTTTTTATTCTTTTTTATTCCACCGCTATTATACAATATAATTCTTAATCTGTACGGACTTTTTATGAAAAAACAATTAAATATGCTTAAAATCGCTTACAAATATGCTATAACAACTTACTAATATGATTGTATTATAATTTTTCTCAAACTTCCAGTTAAAGAATTAAAAAATAAAAAGTAAATGTGACATAAGTTGGGAAACTTTGAGCACTAACTAAAATTATGAGCAAAGTATACTCTTTGCTACGAGTACTTTGGAGTTTAGAGTTTGGCAAAGAATTTTGACCTGTGGCACGTTTAATCAGAATGTGATATAAGTTTGAATTACGAACATCGTAAGTGCTTTGTTATGAATAAATAGAGGATTAGATCAAAATTTAACTTTTGACCTAACCCCTATCCTACGTTTAGTCAAGCCTCTAATTTCTTATTTTTTTAATCTTTGAACTAGTGA
>NZ_JBDNTS010000034.1:0-13971 GCF_047719775.1 Liquorilactobacillus sp. | reverse complement strand
ATATATATTATGTAAACTAGATAGAATAAAGAAATGAATATAGATTGTCAAATACTGCAACCACCCTATTTGCTTATTAATTAGCTTAAATACCGATAAAACAATGTTTTAATAGCAAAAATAAATTTGGAAAAGAAAATAAAAATCAAAAAAGGGTGCAAAAATTTGTAAAATAAGTCGTTGAAAATTGTAATCAGCAAAAACAACTAGCTTTACTGATTGAATTTTGACGACTTATTTTTGATTTTCATGCCTAAAGCTATTAATTTAGCGATTTATTTCAATGAATTTGACTGATTCAGTATTTATTAGTATTTTTAGAACGTCTTAAATTTCATTTATAACCAAATTGATCCAAGACCTTACAAACGGCTTTTCCAGTTTGTGATTCGGCTTTTAAAACAATATAATAACGAGTTTTCCGTTCACAAAACGTCACAAAGACTTGTTTATAGCCCATTTTTGGTAAAACACAGTCAACTTCCCAATGACCAAAAACTTTGCGTTTATCAACGCCTACAGAACGTTCTTCGATTGAATGCTTAAGCGGACGAACAAGCTGTTTTTCTTTTTGTTTCACCCTTTTCTTCTCAGTTTTTAATTCAGCCGCCCTCTTTTCTTTAGCACTCATTTCAGCCACACGTTGCGGTCTCTTATGGCGGTAGCGTAAGCTGGCTTCAGAAACACCAGGAATCATACCGCGATAAATCCAGTTATAAATTGTATTGCGACTCAATTTCAATTCTTTGTGAGTTTCAGCAATTATTTGCGGTGACCATTTATCATCTAAAATCTGTTTAGTAATAATCTGTTTTTTTCTTTGGATACTTTTTTTTCTAGGAGTGGTATTTGATTGAATTAGGTTTTGGCAAGTTAAATCAATTTTAGCGGATTTAATATCCCTTACTGTTAAAGTAAATTTCTTTTGTTTCGCCCTTAAGCCAAGAGTTGTAGACAGTATGGACTACATTATTTAATTTATGAAGTTTAAGCTGTTCCTTATTAATCCAGTAGGCTTTGCCTTCATATGTTTGTTTTATAATTGTGTTCGAAACATTTGAATTATATTCAACTTCATAAATAAAAATGAGTTCTTTAGCTCGAGTATTTAAATTAAAGTTTACTAATCCTACTAGTTGAGGTTCCTTTATGTCAATTCCCGTCTCCTCTTTTACTTCTCGAATCACAGAATCTTGAATTGATTCGTTTGCCTCTACATGCCCTCCAGGAAAAGTAATACTATTATCAAACTCAGAATCTATTTTATCCATAACAAGAATTTTATTACTATTTTCAATGATACACATATTTGTAAGCTCAGTCTCTGTTGTTCTTTTCAATAGAAGTTCTCTCTTTTCTATAAATACCTTGTTCGCTACCCATACATAAGACCAATCAACTAATCTTTAACTTTCTTCCTACTTTACCGTTCTCTACATCTTCAGTCAAGTTAGTTCCGTTTTAATCATTAGAGTCTCAATAACATCTATTATTTAGACATTTTGTATAATGAATTTAATAAAATATTGCAAATCTTCATTAAAACTATGTACATGGTCCATTTGATAGAAAGTGCTGGTTTTACTTAAAGAATTTATTTCTTTAGTTGTATCGAACACGTAAATCGGTTTGCTGCTTTTCTTTTTGTTTCACCCTTTTCTCTTCAATTTTTAATTTATCAGCCCCTCCTCGCTTATAGATGTGCCTTGATGAAAAAAGATTTGCCAATTACCCTTAGCTTGTTTTTTCCAAAATGACGTTCTAAAAGCAGATGCATTTGTTTTTTTATCAGTTGTTTTGAAGGAATTCATAATCAAGTCTTCCTCTATTTTTTGACTAGAAAAATCAAAAATAGTGAGCCTTGTTTCTGATAAAGCTTGATGACTATTTACATAGTTCATTTCCATTGCTTTATTGTAAATTTTCCCTGATACTCCAATTTCTTTATAGTTTTCAGCGAGCAGTGTGTTAAAATCTTCTTTTCGATAAAAAAGCAATTGTTCTTCCAGCTCTTTTAATATATTTTCCATTAGTTTAATCCTCCCTTTCACAGTTTTTATAATAAAAATATTATCACGATTTACCTTAGAATGTTATTTATTTCTATACTTTTTTATAGAATTATTAATGGGGTTGTTTTCGGTTTTATGACTTCTCCTCTTTCTTCTAAAATAATATTGTCACCAGTAACTCGAATCCCAGCATCAACGTAGCGACCATTGGGAATAGCATCATTTTCAACTACTAGATTGATTAACTTTACCATTGAATTGAACTGTAAATCCTTTTCTCCTCAGTTTTTTATTCATCAGCTCTTTTTTTATTTAATCTTCACTTCAGTTACACGTTTTGAACTTCTCCACTGATATTTATGCCAATAAAACAGATTAGATTCAGAAACACATTGAGAGTTAATTTACTCTCAACTGTATAGAGTAACTCTTTCCGCAATTCTTTTTAAGCAATATTTTGCGATTGTTTTCTTATACTTAAATTTTAGGACAAAAAGCTACGATCCTAAAATAAGTTAAACTATCAAAATATCCCTTAATCATTAATTCAAAGATTCAAAAAATAAAAGATTAGTGCTTGACTGAACGTAGAAAAAAAGCCAAGTCAAAAATTAACTTTTGACTTGGCCCCATGTAGATTATTATTAATAGACAAATTAAAACAGCCCAGTAAGATAAAGTTTCTGCTTTTGGCACATCACTTTTTCTTTTAATTTAACCAATTCCGTAGCAACAACTTTAAATCACTTTAAAATCATCAGCAACTTTATCAATTAACTACTGGACTGCCTATTATAAGGGATTTTCAAACTCTGGCCTCTTTTCTAACCACCTTGCGGCAGCTATTTTTGTTTCATCAGAGTACTTGTTTCTTTTGATGAAACTTTGATTACAGCATCCGCCATAATCCCCTACACCAATAATATAACATATATCCCAAAAAACGCAAGCGCTTTCTTTTAAAAAATAAAAATTATTTTTATCATTTTAAGCAACTTTTAAACATCTTTGACTTTTATGAATACCCACCATTTCTTTGAAATTATAGCTGGGTCAATCCTCAATTTTACTAGTTACCTTGAAACCTTGAAAAAATACATAGGAAATAAGTACCATAAACAATATCATTGGAACTTGAGACTTGATCAGCAACTTTGTATCCAATTAAACCTTTTTTGCTACACTTGCCAAAAATCACTGGATAATCATTGCACGCTTATATAATACTTATCTTACCATCATCAACAAATATAGCTTGTTTGTTATTAATGGGAATCAATTTTATTTTTTTGTGGTATTTTCTAAATGTTTGCTGTACTGTTTCGGTAAAAGGTTCTTCTATATAATGAGGTAACGGATAGAAATCTACTATACCTAGACCACTGTAATCTTTTAATTCAGGTGCTAAAGAAGTGCTATCCATGATTTTATTATATTCGATATCTTCCGCTAAGATTATTCCTCCAGCAGATTCACCAATATATAGGCAATCATTATTAAGTTTTTCTTTTAGTAATGGAACAAGATTTTTCTTTTTAATTTCTTGAAGTAAATAAAAAGTATTTCCACCTGAAATGTATATAATTTTTGCATTTGCTATTTCCTGATAACATTTCTTTTGACTCTCATTGGATATATCAAAAATATTTAGTGTATAGCCTAACCTTTCTAATAATTTTATCCCATCATCAATATATCCTGTATAATTTTCTACATTACCTGCTGTAGGAATAAAAAGAATTTCTTTGCTAGTAATTTCTTTCTTAGATATAAACTCGATGAATTGTTCTTCTATTCCCGCTAAATAAGAAGTTACTAATATATTTTCCATTTTGAAATTTCTCCTTACTTTTGTGACTCCTAAATCTATTCTAACATCTGAAGAAAACAATTCCTTACTAGAGATGCAATTAAAAACTATCATAATCAATAAAAGTACTCACAATTTCTTATCCTAATTATTACATACATTTTTAAATGGATCTGAGTCAAGTTTTTAGACACCTTTTAGTAGAATTGTTGAAGCAATTGATTACGAATTAATTCATTGTTTTGGCTGAAAATTAAGCAGTGAATTGTCGTTGCTCAAACATATTCGGTGTCAAATAATTCAAACTACTGTGAATGCGATGATTGTTGTAAAAACCCTCAATGTACTGAAATAGCGTTATTTTTGCGCTTTCGAAATTTTTATAAGTGTGTAAATAGACCTCTTCTTTTTTCAAGGATGCATGAAAAAGATTCAATAGTTGCGTTGTCATAAGGACAGCCTTTGCGACTGTAAGAATGTTTGATTCCAAGCTGTTTAAGGGCTTCGTTAAACGTATTGCTGGTGTATTGAGAACCCATATCTGAATGAAGAATCAAATTTTCCTTAGATATTTTCTGAGTTCCACAAGCTGCCTTCAAAGTTTGTAGGCATAAATCTACGGTCATGTTTTTTGAAAAACAATGGGCAATGATTTTCTTCGAATGAAGATCTTGGATGATTGTTAATAATTATTAATCTTGTAATAAATTTATAGTGTATATTAGCCCTAAGGAGGTAATTCAAATGTGTATTCAAATATCTTTTAAACAAGCTACAGTACAGAATCTTGAAGAAATAGTGACAATGTATAGAAAAAGTTTTAAAAAATTATACGAAAAATATCACGATGATACAACTAGCCCATACAAAGAGCCTAAAGAAGTCATTGAGAACAAATTATCATTAAAAAATAGTTATTATTTTTTTATTCAACAAAAAAAGAAAAATGTTGGGATTATTAGAATTTTATTGGATAATAAAGAAAATACAGCGAAAATATCACCTATTTTAATTTTACCCGAATTTCAAAATCAAGGACTAGCGCAAAAATCTTTAATTCAAATCGAAAAAAAGTTTCCAGATATTAAAACCTGGGTGCTTGATACAATAAAACAAGAGAAAAAATTAGTTCATTTATATCTAAAAGCTGGATATCAAATAATAGACGGGAAGGAATCTAGAATTCAAGACGGCATGAATATTATATACTTTTATAAAAAAGTTTAAAATATCTCAATCTTTATTCAAATTCTATTAATCGAGAAACTTTCTCTTTTCGTTATTATTTGAATTAAACCAATTGTATTAAAATGTTGTTTGAGTTGCAATGGTATTGCTATTTTTTCTTTCAGTACCACCAATCAAAAATTACTTAGCTAGTCTAAAATATTAATAAAATACTTAAACAGGCTCTTCTTATTAATATTGTTCCCTCCAATATTTTCACCTCCCAACTTATATATTAAATAATTATAACTGGGCGTGGATGACTAGGTGCTTCCCAAGCTTTTTTGATATCTTCTAACCTAAAAGTAGTATTAGGAATATGCCAGTGATTGGTTACGGCCAATTCAAATACCTTTTCAGCTGATAAGAGCAACTCCTTTGAACCTACTGAACCCAACCCTGATCCCATTAAAGTCAATTTAGTAGATCTTAGTAATGCACCAGGTACGATTATTTCTTGTGCAACAAGTGTACCAATCTGAATATAACGAACTTCAATTTGGTGATTACCAAACTGATAAATTGCTTGCATAATTTGTTGAGCAGTGTCTCCCCACAAATAGTCTAAAACGATTGTGACATCAGTAATAATTTTTCCTAAATCAACCAAATATTGAGTTTGTTCGTTATTACTATAATCAGATGAAGATAAGTATTCGTCTGCGCCAGAGTGTTCCAAGGCATCTTTATTTCTACCAATAGCAATAACCTTTTTTGCTCCTAAAGCATAAGCCATCTTTACAGCTAACATACCAGCAGTTCCCGTTGCTCCATTAATTAAAACAACATCATTTGATGCAATTTTGGCACGATAAACTAGAGCGGCATATGAGCTCATACCTGGATTAGCAATAGCTGCAGCCGTTATCGTATCCAATTTTTCTGGAATTTTTACTGTCCGATTTTTGTTAACAAGTGTTTGTTCTGCTAAAGCTCCATATAAACCTTGTGAACCAATAAAATAGAACCTATCACCATCAGTATCTTCTCCAACACCCTCTATTCCAGCAACTTTAGGAAATGCATCATGACTAGAGTAATGACTTCCTAAAGAAGATGACTTGCCAACCATAGTCAAGGCACTGGCTTTAACTGTTAGAATTAATTCATTTTCAGTAGATTGTACTGGTGCATCAATTTCTTCAACTACAGGTAAAATTCCTTTGTTTTTAACGATTGCTGCTTTCATAATAAGCACCTCTTTCAATTTATGTGCAAAATGCACTTAAATTACTATACCACATTATGTGCATTTTGCACGTTTTTTGTTTATAATAAAAATATGGAAAATAAAAAAATACAAGAATTATATGTTGAAGCATTAAAGTTGGTAACTTTTTTTAACCGACCTGAAAATGATAAATTTTTACTTGAAAGCAATAATATAAATTTGGATTTTAAGTTGTTTCCTTTATTTGTTGCTATTTCAAAGCTGCAACCAACTACGGTTCAAAAACTAAGTAAGTTTTCAGGTAGACCGCATTCCACAATCAGTCGACAATTACAACGTTTAGAGAACGCTAAGCTTATTGATACAATAGTAAATGCGGCAGATAGCAGAAGCCATTTCATTAAATTAAGCCTTACTGGTGAAATGCTTTCCGATAATATTAAGTCGGCTAGAATCAAAACTATGAAACAAACTTTGAATGATATAACTGATGACCAACAAGAGACCATTTTAGATAGTTTAAAGACATTAAATAGAATAATATTAGCCAAAACAACTGAAAATAAATAGATAATCTATACCCAAATTATCAACTCAAATAATGTTAGGGAAAAAAGACTTCGTACTCTCGTATCATTGTTTAATAGCATGATTCACAGAATCTGTATATTTGGCATCAAGTGTTCGAACAATCTCAAATCTGTTTTTTTGTTCAGTCAATGTTAGTAACGCAATCTTTGACCCATTTCTTTTTCCAATAACCGCTTCGATTTCAAAGTGACCGATTTCCCCTTGTTCAAGTTCGATCAAGTGCTGATCTTTGCGACGAAGTGTGGTAAAATTTATTTTATTTGAGGTAATGTGACAAATGATAGCGCTAACTATATATTAAGGATAATATCAACTGCACAGAGCCTATTTTTTATCTTAATAAGGAGGAATTAACTGTGAAACAAGTAAAAATCGGTAACTCGGAATTTAAAGCTTCTGCTGTTGCATTAGGAATCATGCGGATGGATAAACTCAGTGTTGATGAGGCTGTGACAATTTTAGAAGAAACTAAAAATGATGGAATTAATTTCATTGATTCTGCTAATGTTTATGGCATGGGAAAGGCAGAAGAAATCTTCGGTAAAGCCTTCAAGAAATCTTCTTTAACGCGTTCTGATTTCTATATCCAATCAAAGGGCGGAATTTACTGCAACCCTGATCGTAATATGGAAATTACCCGTTATGATTTCTCGCAAGCAAATCTGATTAATACTGTTGACGGAATTTTACAGCGGATGGGGATCGATTACTTGGATAGTTTCTTATTGCATCGTCCCGATGCTTTAATGGATCCCGCCGAAATTGCTACGGCCTTTGATATTTTACAACGAGATGGTAAAGTTCGGCATTTTGGAGTGTCTAATCTGAACCCGCTGCAAGTTGAATTGATTCAGTCAGGTATTAACCAAAAACTACTGATTAATCAGCTTCAATTTGGTGTAATGCATACAGGACCGGTGGATTTCGGGATTCATACTAATATGCTGGATAAACGCAGTATTGACCATGATGGCGGCGTCTTGGAATATTCACGGTTGCATAATATGACTATTCAAGCTTGGTCGCCATTCCAATATGGGCAATTTGAAGGAACTTTTATCGACGATCCTAATCACCAGGAAGTTAATGACGAACTGCAAAAATTAGGAGATAAATACCATGTGTCTAAAAATGCGATTGCTACTGCCTGGATTTTGCGTCATCCTGCCAAGTTGCAAGTAATTGCAGGTACAATGAATCCAATGCATTTGCGTGACAGTGCTAAAGGTGCTGATGTCGAGTTGACAGCGCAAGAATGGTATGATATTTACATGGCAGCAGGCAATGATTTGCCATAGAAGTCATTTTCAAGTTAGTGTTTAAGTTTTATAAATATTTACATTTACATTCATAAACCTTGCTGCTATTTTTAGTTTATTGCTTACAAAAACGGATCAGGTCAGAAATTATCTTTTTGACTTGATCCGTTTTTTTCCAGATAAACATGTTTTATAAGTCAATATTTCTCGTCTGGCTAGGAATTTTACCAATAGCAAACTTGTTCGCTATTTTTGTAATTGCAACTAATATACAAATTTTATTTTACTAATATCAAAACATTGTCTAAGCCCATCAACTGTTATTAATATCTTATTCTCATTTAATTAATTTTTTTACATTATAAGATTATAGAGTTTAAGAAAGAAAAACGTTCACTGAAATTTTGTGGCGAAATTCCTTTATTCTTTTCTAATTCCAGATCTAAATTTGCCATTTTGGAGCCAGTTTTTATGTTTTTTGCCATTTTTAGGCTTGTCATTAATAGTTCAACGAGGCATAACTTGGTTGATAGCTACTAAAAAATTTCCAAATAATATATCTGTTACTAAAGAATACCTCCTCAAAGAAAAATAAAAAAATAAAGGCTTTTTCTTCGAGAAAATTTATTTAAGCCATATCTTGTTTGTTGTCCATGTATTTCGGTACATTCATCGTTCCTTTAATTACATATAAGAATTCATATTCTTCATTACTATCATGACCACCACTAATTTTTCATGAAGTCTCCTACTACTTTTACCTTAACCTTTGTTGTTTCACCAGGTGCATAAGCTAATGGCATTTCTTCAATATCTACTAAATGAATACTTTCAGGATTTGCTCCTGCTTGAATAGCCTGTTTCTTTGCCAATTCTTGTGTATCATATAACGCATCCATGCGCTTATATTGCGCATACTGATATATTTTTTCATATTGACCACCAATTTGTGCAATAGTTGCACCTATTGCATTTGCTACACCTCCCCTTTCATCTCTAAATATATGATCAATGCCCTTTAGGTACTCCGGTGCAATAATAGCACCACCTCCGACCAGAATTAAATCAACTTTTTCTGCACTGGTTTTCATTTTATCAATGGCATCTTCCAAAATTGTTGATATTTTTCTAAATGCTTTATTTATAAAAAGTTTATCTAATTTCTTAACTTTTGTAGAATCTCCCACTTTAGCTATGCCCATTGCTACTGCAATATCTGTCGCTGTAATAGTCTGACCGCCAAAGACCAGTGATTCATGAGTAATATTATATCCAACAGAATCTGGTCCAACAGTCACATCTCCATTATCTAGTTGCCTGACAATAGACCCTCCTCCAAGACCAACTGATAAAATATCGGGCATCCTAAAATTGGTTTGGATTCCTCCGACATTAACTGCAAGTGATGATTCTCGGGGAAAACCATTAACCAAAACACCAATGTCAGATGTTGTACCACCGATATCCAAAACAAGAGCCTCTTTGATTTTAGCTAAATAAGCAGCTCCGCGGATACTATTTGTCGGCCCAGAACCAATAGTTAATATTGGGTATTGTTTTGCGTAATCCAAAGTCATCAAGGTACCATCATTTTGAGTAAGATATTTATTACAACTTTTTACCCCTTCATCTTGTAGTGCTTTGTCAAATCCAATTGCTACTTTGTTAATAACTTTATATAATGAAGCGTTTAAAATTGTTGCATTTTCACGTGCAATTAAGCCAAGAGAACCAATTTTCGATGAAATCGATATTGGCACATTACCTAGAATTTCAGTTGCTAGTTTTTTAACAGTTTCTTCTTGATCTGGGTTTAAACTGGAAAAAACACCAACAATAGCAATCGAATCCACTTTTCCTTTCAAATCTTTTAGTACTTTACGAATTTCATTGTAATCAATAGGTGAAATATTAGTGCCATCAAATTCATAACCACCATGGACTAGCTGATAAGTACCAGATAAAAGTGAAACCATATCACTTGGCCATTCTGTGAATGGCACAATAGAGGCAGTTGCAGGATAACCCAAACGAATAACACCGACTGTCGCTAAACTTTTTCTCTCTACTATAGCATTAGTTGCTTGAGTTGTTCCCAACATAACATCCGTAATATGATCCAGATTGACACCAGACTGATTCAATACATCATGTAGTGCATTTGAAATCCCAGTTTGAATGTCTTTTGTGGTGTGTTGCTTGGTAGCAGCAATCACTTTATGTCTTTCATCTAAGATAATGGCATCTGTGTTAGTGCCTCCAACGTCAATCCCAATCTGATAAGTCATTTTTTTATTCTCCCATCTTTGAATACTTCTCTACAAGTTGCTCCAGTGGTACGTAATCTATGTCGTAACCAAAGTATCGTGGCCCAACGGTCGCAATCCCAGCCTCTGTTCTCCATTTTGAATTTGCAGGTAGACCTAGCACGTTGACTCGCTTACCGTAACGTAATTCTTCATTTGTAACTGGAATTAAAGTGTCTACATCTACTAAAGTTATTAAATCAGGGGCTGTAGCCAAAACCTGATCACTCACTTTAAAAATAATATTTTCATTTTGAAATGATACAGAACCAAAACTCTGCTCAAATTCACCAAATCCCTCTATTGTCACTTCGCCAAAATTGAAACCATCTTTTGTCGTATGATTAATATCAGTAATTTTTCCAGTAAATAACTTATAACCCTTCGTAATCTGCAATAGCTGTGTTAATGCAGCATCAACCGTTTCAAAATCACTAGCACTGTCAATTAATTCACCGATTTGTTTACTTAAACTAATAATTCCTGTCACACCATTTGCAACTAAATCTTTACCATGAACCGCATCTCCCGCTACTGATGAAGTTGCTCCCATTTTAACAGTGATTGTTCGAATAATTTTTTCGGCCCATTTGGCATCAATCGTATTCACTAATGCATTATTGCCGCGTTCATCGGTTATAACTATTGGTGTAACTGGATGACCTGCTATCGCAAAGGTTGTCATCTGCAACTCTGGAAATGCACGTCCCATACCATCTACATCAACAAGTGGAAGACCTCGACGAGCTGCGACCATGATTGGAATCATAGAATTAATACCACCGGCCTCAATCGGATAAGTAGCATAGACTTTTTGCCCATATGTTTCCTCTAAAAGAGGAAATGCTTTATCATATTCATTTCCATTGGGGAATTTTTCTAATGAAACTGCTGGTGCTCCCACCATTGAAGCAGAAATTACTAAAGCATCTTCCGGCACGTCAGTTGGATCAATTAATTGAACTGGCCCTTTCTCACGAACAGCTGAAATAGCCATTAAAGTGCCCACATACGGATTTCCACCACCCCCAGCACCTAAAAGAGATGCTCCTATTGCAATATGTTTAATATCATCAATGTTAATCTGTGTCATAAATAAGCCTTCTAACTTTGTATTAATAGATTTTTGATAATCGCACAATCGATGTGTGGTTTATTTCTGAGGTTCATTTCTAAAGAAATGTATTACTAGATTTTAGAATAATTTGTTTTATCTCTTATCAAATATTTTCATACCGACGTAATAGACAACACTTGATACAATTAATACTGTAAAGGACTGTACTCCCCATGTCACAAAATATCCCGTAGCTGCTCCGGCAATCCAAGCTACTAACGTTACAGGATGCATGGTTTCTGTGTAACTTGGCAATGTTCCTGTCCGACGTGATTCATCCAAAATTTTCCGACTTCTCTTCAACACATAATAATCAATAAAAATAATTGCGGCTATTGGGGGGAAAACAATACCTAAAATTGTTAAAAATCCTGCAAATTTATCAATAATTCCCAGAACTGAAGCTATGGTCCCAAAAATTCCAACAACTAGTGTCACGCCACCACGATTGAAATCAATTTTAAATACCTGTTTGAAGAAGTTAACAAATCCTAAGCTAGCTGAATATAAATTAATATCGTTGATTTTTAACGTTGATGTAATGACCAACAATATACCTAAGCCGCCAGTTAGCTCGTAGATAATTGGTAAAATTTCTTCTGTTCCAGTTGCATGAGCCATCAAGACTCCTAAAACATTTACGCCTAATTCCCCAATTGTTGTACCAACAACAGTGACCCAAAAAACATCTTTCCCAGTTTTAGCAAACCTTGTAATATCGGGCATTATGATAGCACCGATGATAAAATTTCCTGTGACTAGAGTAATAGCAGTCGTTAGTGTTAATTTTGCACTGGGAGCAGACATAGAAATTAGGGTGCTTAAACTGTGTCCTTCTAACATATTGACTGTTGCCATGATTATCATCACTAAGAACAAAGGTAGCGAAATAACGGTCGTCCAAGCTAAACCTTTAAATCCAAAAATAACTGAAAGTGTAACCAATAATCCTGTTATAGTTGCTACCACACCAAAGGGCCAATGCTGACCTGAAATAGTAATAATGCCTGCAGCAAAATTTGAATTTTGGATACCGAACCAGCCGATAAGGCTAATTGCAAATGCAACCCCCACCAATGCAGAACCAACAGTACCAAACCCTGCCCACTTAGCCAAAAGACTTGTTGGTAACCCTTCTCTTTGTCCCGCTAATCCTAAATAAAACGCAATAACCTCCAAAATGACACTACCTAAAATTGTTGCTATAACTGCTGTTTTAAAATCCAAGCCATAGCCAAGTTCAGCTCCCAACATGAATTGACTTAAAGCAACAAACCCACCAATTTGAATGGCTAGAACCTGCCACAATGGTTGTCTTTTATCCATTGGAACACGACTTAATGAAAAATCATCTACCTGTGCAACAACTTTTTGTTCTTCTTTATTCATGGTGAAAACCCTCTTTCTCAAATTTGGAAAAACAAAAATAAAGTAATTATAATATTTCTGTATTTCTTATTACATTTTTATAATCCAATTCCATTTTGTTTGCAATTGTTTTATTTCCAAATTTTAACCATGAATTGAAAAATAGAGTTACCAAGGCACTAAATTGAATATTAATTATTCATGTCTATCTAATAATCAACTAACTATTCCATTATGGAATTCTTTTTTTATTAATTGATTAGTCATTACAAATTCCCAAAATAAATCAGCTGGTCTTGAATGATCCATTTGACGTCGTCTAACTAGTACAACTTTCCCGCCCTCTAAATCATTAAAAGGAACTAACTTTAGTTGGTGCGTTTCTTTATCAGGTATTATATGTTTAAGTAAAATAGAAACTCCCATATTTGAAGAAACCGATGACAGAATCATATCCAAATTCTGACCAATATATAAAATTTGAGATTCGGCAAAGTCTTTTTTTAAGACATTTAAAATAGGATCAACTTTTTTTGTACTCCAGTCCAATAAAAAAAATTTTTCATTCACTAAATCTTTGAAATGCAATTCAGGATAAGTTGATAGCGAGTTATTCCTGTTGACCGCAACTACAAATTCTTCGAACTCTCCAGCGAGTGCTTCATAGTTTAATAAACTAATGCGCTCATTCATTTGATGGAAAAATAAAAAGTCAATTTTCTCTGGAGAAATATCTTTTTCCCAATCACGCATGCTGGATTCTTGAAAGCGGACCTCTATAGCCGGGTATTTCTTTTGAAATTCTTTAATCACTTGAAAAATATGATAGTTAACGATTGATGGAATTGTAGATATTGTTATAGTCGGATGAGCTTCCTCCATCTGAAGTAATTCATATTTCATTTGGAATTCCTGATCAAGCATTTTTATAAAGTAATCAAAAACTAATTTTCCTTGTTCATTTACTACGACACCATTATTATTTCTTTTTACCAATGGTCCAAATTTCTTTTCAAGAAAAGCAATATATTTTGAAACAGTACCTTGACTCATAATGCTCCTATCCTAGTATTTGGTACATAAATTTCTGAACAGTTGTGCCATAATTAA
>NZ_JBDNTS010000033.1:0-14991 GCF_047719775.1 Liquorilactobacillus sp. | reverse complement strand
TTCATAAGTCAAAATTCTCCGTCTAACTTCGAATTACTCATAGCAAAGTACTCGCTATGTTCGTAATTTCGAGTTAGTACTCAAATTTTCCCGACTTATGGCACACTCCCTTGATCAAAATCAGCGCTGAGTTCTGAACTTCGCCAATCAATTGGTTAAAGTTCACAAATTAGCAACTTGTCAGTAACTCTGTTGTTCATTCCAAGTTAGTTGATTAGCGAAAATTACTAACTCATCTAAGACTTGCTGATAGTTTTGTCGATTATCAACCTCAGTTTTATATTGCAGGTTGTCATGTAAATACTGTTTTAGTCGCTGAGTTGACACAATATTAATCTCTTTCATCAATACAGTGCCAAAAAATGGAACTACTCGTTGTCAATTAGACAGTCAAAACAATTAAAATACTATAGGCACTTTCTTGAACAGCATGATTTTGATATTCTATAGATAAATGAAAGGAAGACAAAAATTTATTTGTTTAGATGGATTTTTGCATAGAATTGAAGAGATATTTAATACCCAGATTGTAAAATTAAGTTAGAAATAAAAAAGCCATTTGTGATGTGAACCCCCAAGGCTGGACACTAAATCCAACCTTTATTTGAGTTAGCTGGATCAATTTGGCTTTTTGTGCATAAGTAGATGGTACATAGTTTATTGTGCTGCCCATACCGCTCTTCTTTAATGAAGGTTGAATTTCTCATAAACTTCTCTGATGCTAGTATGAATTCATGGACACGATCTGGTAGAATTTTAAATCTGAATTGATACAGCATAATCCATTAGATGAATTGGACTTATGACTACTAGGGTATAGGTTACATAATAATGCTATTTGCTTAATAGCGTAATTACAGTTATAATTACATAAAGGAGATGATTATTATGACTGTAAAAACTCGAAAACAAGGTAATTCAATAATGGTTACAATCCCTGCAGAATTTAATATTGGAGTCAATGCTGAATATGAGCCAATAATTGATGAGAATGGAGTTATAAGTTTTATGCCAGTACGAAGTAATTTATTTAAACAAAATCCGGACTATGACTTGCGGAAAGCAATTAATGATGAAAAGATCCCTGATAATGGAAAATTAGTTGGAAAAGAGGACTTCTGGCATGAATAAAGACATGCCAAAACAAGGTGATTTAATTTGGATCAATAGTGAGCCACATGCAGGGCATGAGTATGGAGCTCATGATGTAAGTGCCAGCAATACGTTTCGTCCCATGTTAGTAATGAGCGATCTTGCTTATAATCAACGAACGGGAATGATCGTTGGATTTCCAATAGCTCATACTACACATATAAGCAAACCTTTTCAGCTTGAACTTTCAGGCCATAAGATTAGTGGTCATGTTATTTTGACAGGGCTTTTAGGCTATGATTATCTAGCACGAGCGGGAAAAACTGTAGATCATGTTAGCGCAAAAGAACTTCTTCAAGCTAAAAGAGCTGTTAAGGATATATTTGGATTTCTAGATTAGTACATATAAATATGTGTGCTAATTTTTTTGCATCTTAAGGGTGACTGCCATAAGTCCTAAGTAAAAGAGGAACTGAGTCGTAAGTTATATTTGACTCAGTTTTTTTGTGTGCACTTGAATTACTGGATTTACAGCTCGTCACAGTAATAATTTTTATGCGCAATCTATAACACGATATTTGCCTTGTGGACAACGTAACATGTTATGCAATATGAAACAAAATACATGATAGTCAATCCCGTGCCAAGCATACTTCAAACTATATAATTAAGCGATTACACGAAGTATAGTAAAACTGTAAAGAAATACTCGAGGATTTCTGAAGCATAATAATAACAAATTGAAAAATAAGAGTATCAGACAAGTAGCCGCTGCATGCTTTGTTTCAACGACTACATTTTTAAGATTTGTGCGCAAAATAGGATTTTCTGGTTATAGTGAATTCAGTACAGTAATTAAATATACTGTTTTGAATAGTACTGAGAAAAGTGAAACAGCTGTAAATTTTGTTGAGAAACAAGAACAATATCGAAATGAATATTTGAAAAATATTGAAGAAACCGTCCGCGTATTGGACAATCGAAAATTATTGGAAATTTGTCAACAACTAGATAAGCAGCCCAAAATCTATTTTTATGCTAAAGGATTTAGTAAATATGCTGCAGAGTATGTAGAATATTTATATACATTAAATAACTTTATTATTATTTTTCCCAAGAACTATGAGCAGCGAAAGCTGGCTTATCGAAATATTAGTAAGAATGATATTATCTTTGTTTTTGATTATGCTGGCGAAGATAGCGAACTTATCCAAATTATTCAGCGCTTAAAGAGTAGTACGCAATATGCTTCATTAGTTTCGATTACAGGAGCTAATAATAATACTATTCAAAATATGAGTGACGAGAACTTATATATATTTACTGATGAGCTAAAAATAGATACTGTTGATATGACATCACATGTCTCGCTGATTGCTATTATGGAATTATTATTGTATCAATATTTTGAATATAAGAAAGATAAATTAGGTAAGTAATGGGGAAAAAACTTAATGCAGGTCGTTTGGAATTAAGAGCTACTGGCTGACATTTCTTTGAAATATTATGCATTTAGTTTTAATAAAGATGAATATCTAAGAGGACGGAAATAATTAAATTTGTTAGTCGCTTTTTATTTTGTGCATCAGCAACCATTGCATTATAATGATGGTGCTAAATAAACTAGGGATAAGTTATGGAGAAAGAGGGCCTGAATTATGCATATTGAATTTCCAAATCTGTCAAGAGACAAGCCAGTGATTGGTAAAGGAACGCAATTAAAACGGACTAAGTTGGGGCAATGGGTTGAATTAGGAGAAAATAATCTGATCGACAATTGTGTAGTTGGTGACTATAACTACACAGGACAATATTGTTTCATGCAAAATAGCGATTTGAAGAAGTTTATTAGCATTGCTGCTCAAGTTCGGATTGGGCCAACTAATCATCCATATGACCGTGTCTCACAGCATATTTTTTCATATAACGGTGCTTCATATGGCTTTGCTCAAAAAGACACTGAGTTCATAGAAAAGCGGCGACAGATAAGAACAACAATTGGAAATGATGTTTGGATTGGACATGGTGCAATTATTCAGTCGGGTTTAACCGTTGGGGATGGCGCGGTAATTGGATCAGGGGCTGTGGTAACACATGATGTTGCACCATATACAATTGTCGGTGGTGTGGCAGCAAAAGTGATTAAAGAGCGTTTTCCAGATGAAATTAAAAATGATTTAGAAAGAATTGCCTGGTGGGATTGGTCGCGGGGAAAGTTAGAAGAATATTATTTGGATTTCAGGTTGCCAGTTGCGGAATTCGTAAAAAAACATGTAAATGATTGAATCCGTATGTATTTTTTGAAATAACAAGTTATTTAATCTTTAAAGTGTAGTTGCAGTGTACAGGACAGAAATGTCCTTTTTTTTTTGAAAAATTAGTAAGTATGACATAAGTTAATAATGGAGCTGGATCAAAATTTAATCTTTGACCCAGCTCCAGAGAGTTATATATGAATAGAGATTCAATTAGAGGTACTCAGAAATCGTGTTAAAGATTTGCAAAATTTGAATGGTCGCTAGAAATTGTGAACATAATAGCTCTTGATTAACATTACTAATAATTAATTGCGGGTTTACTAAGTGATTGTTCGACTGAAATCAGTTCATAAGCATCTCTAGCAATCATGAGTTCCTCATCTGTTGGAATTACCAACAAGCGTGCTTGACTATCTCTGGTTGCAAAATCAAAAGACTGACTATGAGATTGATTTTGCACTGACTGAAATTTAATTCCTAAGCAATTTAGATGTTCACTAATCAGTTCACGCAAGTGATTATCATTTTCACCAATTCCACCGGTAAAAACTAAAGCATCAGCCCCGCCTAATTCCAACCAGTATGAACCAATATAATCACAAATTCGTTTTACAAACATTTTAATTGCTAGTGCGGCTTGCGGATTGCTTGTTGCTTCGCGTTCAATTTTGCGCATATCCCGACTGACCTCTGAGACTCCAAGCAATCCGGAATGCTGATTTAAGATTCTCATGCATTCATCCATATTTGAAAAGGCGTGATGTTTCAATAAATAGACTAAGGCTGACGGATCAATATCACCGCTGCGAGTGCTCATCATCAGTCCTGTTAATGGAGAAAAACCCATTGAGGTGTCATAACTTTTACCGTCTTTAATCGCGGTTACTGAAGCTCCGGAACCTAAATGTAATGTAATTAATTTTAACTCATTTAATGGTAGCTTCAACATCTTAGCAGCTTGCTGGGCAACAAAGCGGTGACTGGTACCATGTGCCCCGTATTTTCTAACCTTGTATTTTCGATAATATTCAAGTGGTAATGCGTATAAAAAGTTTTCTGGAGGAAGATCAGTATGAAAAGAAGTATCAAAAACCGCAATTTGAGGACACTCTGGTAATAATTGCTGTGCATCCAAAATCCCAGCTATATTTGCTGGATTATGCAATGGTGCTAGTTCATTAATACTTTCCAATTTTTGCATCATTTCTGGTGTAATTTCTGTCGAATGCTGAAAAAGTTCTCCACCTGAAACAATTCGGTGGCCAATCGCTGCAATTTCTTGCGGATCGGTAATAATTTGGTATTTTTGCAATAATTTTAGAGCGAGTTCAACTGGTGTGATCTCTTTGCTATAATGTTGTGCAACTAGTTCATGATTGGGTAGTGTGAGGGTTACTAATTGGTCGTCTGAGTAATCCACCATAATCTTTGCTAGACGATGCTCTGTTGGCATTGCAAACAAACTAATTTTTAACGATGAACTGCCAGAATTAATCGATAATACTTTTTTCATCAATAAAATCTCCCTTTGTACATGTGATTATATTCACATAAAATAGTAACACTATAATTTTTTTTGTCAATTGTTTGTTTTTTACTACTATGTAAAAGCCTAACTGTAGCAAAATAAGAGTAAATAGATTGATTTTTATTTTATTAATCAAAAGTATTGTAATTCACAATCAAAAGGGATAATATATGGTTGTACCCAAAATAGTGATTTATTTCACAATTAATTAAAGCAAAAATTAGGTTTAGGGAGGATTATCATATGACGGTTACTAAAAAGGTTAGAAAAGTGCTTTCCCCTGAAGAAAAGGCGAAACAATATAAGCAAGCTGAGAGTTATACAGACAGCTTAGTTGAAAAAGCTTTGGTTGCTGAGAAGTCCTATGCTTCTTATACTCAGGCAGAAGTTGATAAAATAGTTGCGGCTGCAGCTCTAGCAGGTTCTGAGGCAGCATTGTTGCTTGCACATGAAGCAGTTGATGAAACTCAACGTGGTGTTGTTGAGGATAAAGATACAAAAAATCGTTTTGCAACAGAAAATGTATATAATCTGATTAAGGATGAAAAGACAGTAGGAATTATTGGTGAGGATAAGGTTGCTGGACAAGTTAAAATTGCAGCTCCATTGGGAGTTTTAGCTGGGATTGTTCCAACTACTAATCCGACATCAACAGCAATGTTCAAAACTTTGTTAGCGCTTAAGACACGAAATGCAATTATTTTTGCTTTCCATCCACAAGCACAAAAATGTTCTGCTCATGCAGCAAAGATCCTGTATGATGCTGCAATTGCTGCGGGTGCTCCGAAAAATATCGTTCAGTGGGTTGAAGTCCCAAGTTTAGACAATACAACAGCCTTGATTCGCAATCCAAAAATTGCTTCGATTTTAGCTACTGGTGGTCCGGGAATGGTCAATGCAGCACTAAAATCTGGAAATCCTTCAATGGGTGTTGGTGCAGGAAATGGTGCAATTTTTGTCGATCATACAGCTGACTTAGACCGAGCAGTTGAAGATTTACTTTTATCGAAGAGATTTGATAACGGAATGATTTGTGCAACCGAGAATTCTGTGATTGTAGAAGCACCAGTTTATAACGACTGGTTGAAAAAAATTCAGAATAAAGGGGCATATATTGTTCCTAAGAAAGATTATCAAAAAATTGCTGATTTTGTTTTCAACGACCAACATGGTGTCAATGGACCAGTTGCCGGTAAACCAGCCAGCTGGATTGCTGATCAGGCAGGTGTTGATTTACCAGCGGATAAAGATGTTATGTTGTTTGAGCTCGATTCGAAAGACATTGGTGAGAAACTTTCTTCTGAAAAGCTTTCACCATTACTGTCAGTTTATAAAGCTCAAGATCGTCAAGATGGAATCAAAATTGTCAGCAAACTGCTCAACTATCAAGGTGCCGGTCATAACGCAGCTATTCAAATTGGTTCACAGTCAGATCCATTTATCAATGATTATGCAGATCAGACTAAGGCTGCGCGAATCTTGGTCAATCAACCAGATTCACTTGGCGGAATAGGTGATGTTTATTCTGATGCATTACGTCCAAGTATGACGCTCGGAACCGGATCATGGGGGAAAAATTCATTGTCACATAATTTATCAACCAACGATTTATTAAATGTAAAGACTGTTGCTAAGCGTCGAAACCGGCCACAATGGGTTCGTTTACCAGAAAAAATTTATTATGAGAAAAATGCAGTTTCCTATCTGCAAGATCAAATCGAACATATTGACCGTGCATTTGTTGTTGCGGATCCTGGAATGGTTAAATTTGGTTTTGTTGATAAACTTTATGATCAATTGGCTCTGCGCGAAGAACCAGTTAAGACTTCGATTTACGGTACAGTTCAACCTGATCCAACATTGGGTCAAACAATCGAAATTGCAAGACAGATGGCTCAATTCCAACCAGATACTATCATTGCTATTGGTGGTGGATCGGCTTTGGATGCTGCTAAGATTGCACGGTTCATTTATGAGTATTCTCTCGACCAACCAGCTGGATTCTTGGAAAGCTACGAACAAGTTAGTGAACTCTTCACGCGTTTGCAACAGAAGTTCATTGATATTCGGAAACGAATTGTTAAGTTCCATCATCAGTTAAATACTAAGCTAGTAGCGGTTCCAACTACTTCTGGTACAGGATCTGAAGTGACACCATATGCGGTTATTACTGATGATAATACGCATGTTAAATATCCATTAACAGACTATGAATTGACACCACAAATTGCGATTGTTGATCCTGAATTTGTTATGACGGTGCCAAAACGTACAGTTGCTTGGTCAGGTCTCGATAGTCTATCACATGCACTTGAATCTTACGTTTCGGTGATGGCTTCTGACTTTACCCGTCCATGGGCATTGCAAGCAATTAAGTTAGTCTTTGAAAATTTGGCTGAATCGTATAAATTTGATGCAAAGCATCCAACACGTGAAGGTGAAAAAGCTCGTGAGAACATGCATTACGCTGCTTGCTTAGCCGGAATGTCATTTGCGAATGCGTTCTTGGGTATCAATCACTCAGTAGCACATAAAACTGGTGGTGAATTTGGTTTACCTCATGGCTTGGCAATTTCTATTGCAATGCAGCATGTCATCCGCTTCAATGGTGTCGCTGGTAAGGTTAAACGGACACCTTTCCCTCGTTATGAAGTGTATAGTGGGCAAAAAGATTATGCTGATATCGCACGTTTTATCGGTCTTCAAGGTAAAGATGATGCTGAATTAGTTGAAAAGCTCTGCCAAAAGATTGAAGAATTAATGACAGCAGTCGAAGTAACACCAAAATTATCGGCCAACGGTGTTACTAAGGAACACTTTGAGGCATCACTAGATAAATTAGTGGATTTGGTTTATAACGACCAATGTACACCAGCTAATCCGCGCCAACCTAGCTTGGCCGAAATTCGTCAGGTGTTGATTGATCAATTCTAGATTTTTGTTAACTGATTTAAAGTGGGCAAAAAAAGTTAATACTAAATGTAGGATGCTTATCAGTTTTACTGATTGAATTAGGAGCTCTCTTCGGAGGGCTTTTTTGTTTATAGGCAAAAAGATTAATAGATTGTTTTGAGCTTTTATTAAGTAATTCTGCAAATAATTAAGAAAGTATGTTATATTTAAATGAAAGTTAAATTTGTATAAGAATATTTATAATATTTGTCATGCAAACTTCAAATATCTTTGATAAATTAAATTATTGAGAGGGGTGAAGTGGTTATGGAAAAACGCAAAGAATTATTTCCTAAAAAACGCATGAGAGTTGATTTTTGGCTGATTGTTATATTGGTATTGGCTGCTTTTTTATATGGGTGGAATATCTGGAAAGCAGGTAGTGCAAATTCGTTTTATACATCTGCAATTATTAGTATGTCAGAAAGCTGGAAGAATTTTTGGTATGCAAGTTTTGATCCAGCTGGTTTTATTACAGTCGATAAGCCTCCAGTAGCATTGTGGTTTATGGTGATTTTTGTAAAAATTTTTGGATTGCATGGCTGGAGCATAGTTATTTCTTCAGTATTGTTTAGTTTAGGATCGATTTTCTTGATCTATAAAATGGTAAAGCCTTATTTTGGTGTTTTAGCTGCTAGAATAGCTGCACTTTTGATGACATTAACTCCAATTGTTGTGGCTGATGCAAGAACAAATAATATGGATGCAACATTGGTATTTTTTTTGTTGCTTGCATGCTTTGTTTTACAAAAAGCAGTTAATAAACATAGTATCTGGTTAGTAGCTTTAGCCTTTGCTCTCGTTGGAATTTCTTTTAATATCAAGATGTTGCAAGCATTTATGATTCTTCCAGCGATGTACATTTTTTATTGGATTGCAAGTAAGGATAGCTGGAAAAAAATTTTATGTGGGAGTGTTGTTGGTACAGTTGCTTTAATAATTTTTACCTTATCATGGCCTTTAGCAGTTGATTCGGTAAGTAAAGAAAACCGTCCCTATATAGGTTCTTCAACCAACAATTCGGTGTTGAACCTAGCCTTTGGTTATAATGGAACACAAAGATTATTAGGACAAACAACGGGAACTGGCGGCACATTTACTGGCATGGGAAACAACAAAAAGAGTACAAAGACGGGTACAGGAAATGGCAATAAGACCGGTGGGAAAACGCCCAGCATGACGAAGGGGAAAGTTACAGGTGGTGGGAATACCGGTGGTAATAGTATTTTTAATGTTGGAACTGCTGGAGTGACACGTCTTTTTCAAACGGCACTCGGACAACAAATCAGTTGGTATCTTCCCCTTGCATTATTCGGGTTAATAATTGCTTATCTTGCAGCATACGATACCAGGAGAAAATGGTGGCAGGTCAATCGCAGGCAGGAGCAGTTAATCTACTGGGCTGGATGGCTCGTTCCAGTAGCTGGATTCTTTAGCGTTGCCAGCTTTTTCCATCCATACTATACAATAATGCTGGCACCCCCAGTTGTGGTACTTGCCGCAGTTGGAATCTCATCATTCATTGAGTCGTTGAACACAATTCCAAACAAGAGAGATTGCTGGATTAGAGGAATTATGGGGCTAGCAATTACCACAAATGGTTTGCTGCAAGCATTCTTTGTTTGGGAATATTCCAGCTTGTTTGGGATTATTGTTGCTGCAGTTTCAATCATAATGAGTGGTTTCATCATCTTTAGTCGTTCAAGGATTAAACTGTTCACAATAATCGGGTTGCTTGGATTAATCTGCTTATCAGCTTTTTGGTCGTTTACGCCGACAATTGCGGCAGAATCGGCAGCAATTCCAACATCAGGGCCTAGCTTGCTTAGTGGAAATAGTCAAAGCTTGGGTTCAGTAGGGAGCAGTTCTGTAAATACCAAATTAATAAGTTATCTTAAAAAGCATAATGGTTCAAAAGCTAAATATCTTTTTGCAACTACTGATTCAAATACAGCAGCACCTTACATTATTAAGACCAAAAAAGCAGTAATGACAATTGGTGGATATAATGGGACTGATAATGCAATAACACTTAAACAGTTCAAAAAGTTAGTTAAGAAAGGTGAAATCAAGTATTTCTATATATCTAGTCATACTAGTAACAATGCGATTATACGCTGGGTAAAGAAATATGGTAAAAAGATTAGTGCAAGCACCTATGGAGGAAATTCTTCAAGTACAACACCATCTGGTATGAGTAAGAAGGGTGGTCGTGGGCCACAACAATCCGCAAAAGGTGGACCAGGTGGCAAGAAGAATATGGCGAAATTCCAAGGAAAGAAGCCAAAGAAGATGGGCAAAATGGGTAAAATGGTTAAAAATAAGAAGAATAAGAAAAGTAATACTGCTGGGAAAATGAGTGGTGGTATGGGTCAACAGCAATCAAGTGTTCTTTATGAACTTGACTAAAAAGAAGGTGATGTCATGTCTGAACCATTATTAACAATAGTAGTTCCATGTTATAACGAAGAGGAAGTGTTGACAGAAAGCTCGCAGCAATTGGATAAAGTCCTGGTTGAGTTGATTAATCAGCAACAAGTTAGTTCAAAAAGTAAATTATTATTTGTGAACGATGGCAGCACGGATGATACATGGAAGATTATAAAGGAACTTCAAAAAGCAAAGTCTGAATTTGAAGGAATAAGTTTCAGTCGTAATTTTGGACATCAAAATGCTTTAATTGCGGGTATGGCAACGGCAAATAAGTACTCTGATATTATTATAACTATTGATGCAGACTTACAAGATGATATTGCCTGTATTGCTGAAATGGTTGAGAAATATCGAGCAGAAAATGATATTGTCTATGCTGTGCGCAATGATCGCAAATCCGATACGATTTTCAAAAGACAATCTGCCGAACTTTTTTATTGGCTGATGAAAAAAATGGGTGTGAATCTGGTACCTAATCATTCTGATTATAGGTTATTGTCAAAACGAGCTGTGTCCACGTTACTCCAGTATCATGAGGAGAATCTTTTTCTTAGAGCCATTGTACCAACATTGGGTTATAAGTCTGACATAGTTTATTACAAAAGAAAAGAGCGTTTTGCGGGTACTAGCCACTATCCACTGAAGAAAATGATTAACTTTGCGCTTGATGGAATAACTTCATTCACAATCTCACCTATCAGAATAATTATGTATTTGGGATTATTGATAATGTTGGTAAGCGGTCTGGGACTTTGTGCTTTGGTTGGAACGTATTTTTATTTGCACACGGTATCTGGATGGACCTCGATAATGGTCTCAATCTTCTTTTTCTCCGGGTTCCAACTTGTAACAATATGTATTGTTGGAACGTATGTGGGGAAAACATATATTGAAACAAAGCATAGGCCACAATATATTATTGAAGAACAAACATTTTCAGCTACTCAACTTGCTAGTGAACAAAGGGGTGATGCATTGAGGGAAAAACAAATGTAAAAAAGTAAGGGCGATATAAGTCAATAAAATTTAAGTGATTTTGACTTATGGAACATATTTATACGAAACTAAAAGAGGGGCAAGGTCAAGACTTAATTTTTGACCTTACTCCTCTTTGTGCTGTGTTCCATTCCAATTTCAATTTTTTTACCGCAATCTTTATTTACCAATTAAAATATTTTGACATCTGAACTTTGTAGAAGCTCCTCAGTAATATCAGCACGTGTAAGCATGGTATCATCATAAGCCATAAAGTAATAACTTAAACTATCTAAATCCATAACTGCTTTATATTGTGTGTAGTCTGAAACATTCTTTGCTGTTATCTTAACTCCCTTTGGAATATCAACTGCGTTTAAGATGTGCAGTACTGCATTAACACTATTCTTAATACCTTTTGTCGCTGCAGAATACTGACGTAGAAATGCTGCTCTGACAAATCTTGATGCTGATGTATAGTCGCCTGGTAGACCAAGTGCACCAGATCCTGGACCATCTGGAACAGTGGTGTAGTCACCATATTGTTTTGCTGCAAATTCTGTAGGCTGCAAATTTGTATAATGATTCAAGTTATCCAAATGCCATGAGAATTCTGGTGAATTAGTCATAACACCAACTTGATTATGATAAAAATTAGAGCCAGTCTTCGTGATTTCTAGAACACCAGTATTTCCAGTCTTATCTGCAACTATCCAGTGGAGTGGGACATTAACCTGGAGCAATGGATTTATGACATCCACCACATTGATTTTTTGACAACGCTGTTCAAATTCTGCAACTGATGAGATATTTCCTAAAGCCCATGACACCATGTCGGTTGATGATATATTTAATGCATCTTTCTTTGCTTCTGAGCTATATTTTGCATTTTTTTCGAAATATAACGAAGATATTGAAAAGCCGTGTTCATTAAAACCATCTGCAAAGATAAATCCGTTGATGTCTTTACCTGCTCCGATGAAACCATATTTGTTTGTAAATTCTGTCCCTGGTATTAAGGATTCAAACTTGTGATTACGTGGTACATAGATTGGTCGTGCATCTAGTTCAAAAGAAAAATCCATTGTTCTAGCTGAAAAATGAAGATTGTCCTCTGTCAAAAAAGTTATTGCTGTACACATATGCTCCCGCCCTTTCACTGATTAAATAATTATTGATCCAACTCGATAGTAGAACTATTTTGTAGATATAGCAAGGAACAGGCAGTGCGTAAAGTTACAATACTGGCATATCGACTTGCCAAATTCATAATTACCTCTTTATTTTCAGAAAAAAACACCGATTGAGCTTTATAGGTGTTTTTAGATAAAGAGGAGTGTTTATTAGATGAAAATGAAGAAAAGTTTAGGAAAATTTGTCTGGAATTTATTAGTATGGTTCACTGTTATTACTGCTTTTTTGGTACTGTTTTTCTCTTATATTTCGACGAAAACAATGCTGACTACACGTAATGAGAACAGTCAAAAGGGCGCTGTTAATACACTAGTTACTAGTAATAATGATCTACATACTTCAACGAACCAAGAATTAAATAAATTAGCAACATCATCCATTTTTGCAAAATCAGATTATAATTCTAAAGCAATCCGTTATGCGCTAAGAATGGTAAAAAGAGGTAACACTGAAATGGAACAAATTGAATTTGGATCTACTAAAGGAGAAATGATTACCTTTGCTGAATTGCCAGCAGGTTTCAATCCGCGTGAACGTCCTTGGTATAAGGGAGCAATCAAAAACGATGGGAAGGTATTTTGGACAAGTCCATATAAAGATGCTGGAACCGGGAAAATGCTAACTACAGCTGCAATTGCAGTGAAGGATAGTCAAGGGAAAACAATTGGTGTTTTAGGAATTGACTTATCGTATAATGGGATTCAAAAAACCATTTCTGGGCTAAATATTGGCCGAACAGGCAGTGTAACTCTCGTGTCTAATAATGGAACAGTTATTGCTTCAAAAGGCAAGTCAAAAAAATATACTTTTGCTAGTGGTAAAGACATTGCAGGCAACTCTGTCTTCAAAGCACTCACAGCTGCAAAACAAAAACAAGGAATTTTAAAAGTTAAAAATAGCGGTACCGATCAAATTTTGTATAACAAAAAAGGAAACGAATGGTCTTTTTCTGTTGTAGACCAAAATGACTTAAACACCGAACTAGATGCTTTGCTAATAATTTCGATTACTATCATGTTGGTATTAGTCGTTATCGTATCATTTTATGCATTGTATGCTTCAAAATTCATTAAAGAAACAGTTTCCATATATATTCAGCATTTCGAGGCTGCAAGCAATGGGAAATTCAAGAAGATAAGTACTCCTAGTGTGAATAAGAACTTATTTAGAGTTATCTTTCAGCCAAAAGAATTGGGACGCAGACTCAGCAAACCAGATGAAACAGGGCATGAATTTAATCAAATTGCCTTTCATTACAATAAAATGGTTGATGCTGTGGGTAAAGTAATTGGTAGTGTACAAGAAGAAAGTGTAACAGTTGCAAATAAGTCAAATTCATTATTAGACTTATCACAACAAACAAACAAAGCAACGGAGGAAGTCGCACAGGCAATTACAGGAGTTGCCGAAGTAACTACTTCCCAGGCACAAGAAACTTCAGACAGTGTAGGACAATTAGAAAAATTGACTACTATTATCAATAATTTAGGAAATAAGATTACACGCATGATGAAACAATCACAGAATTCAGGTGAAATGAATCAGGAAAATCTTAAAATCACTAATCATGTTGCAGATAACTGGGAAAGTGAATTATCTAAAACAAAGGAATTAGGAGAAAGCATCAAAGCTTTGAACAAGCAAGTTCAGAGTATCAACAAAATTGTAACTGTCATCAGTGGTATTTCACAACAGACTAACTTGTTGGCTTTAAATGCTTCAATTGAAGCCGCAAGTGCAGGTGAAGCTGGAAAAGGGTTTGCTGTGGTTGCAACGGAAATCCGAAAACTATCTGATCAGAGTAAAACATCAACCAAGGAAATTATTGAAATTTTGGGAAAAATCCGAAATGATGCTGATGAAATTGCCAATAAAATGAATATTTCGATTGAAGGCGGAGAAAAGCAAACTCAATTAATTGAACATGCTATTACCTCTTCAAAAAATGTTTTTGATGTGAACCAAGAGCTAATTCTTGGGATCCAAGAAATCGAAGAAGCCAGTCAAAAAATTGAAAAGATTCAAAACAAGGTGCAGGCAAGTTTGGAGAATATTGCTGCTTCTACAGAAGAAAATTCAGCTGGTACAGAAGAAGTTTCAGCAAATTCAGAGGAAGTTCAGGCATCAATGGAAGAATTTACTAATCATGTAGCTAAGCTGCAAGCTTCTTCTAGCACATTAAAAGAAGCCGTTGGAACCTTCAAATTTGAAAATTGATTATAATTATTTCGCATTACAAGTGTACAAGATGTAAATCTTAGAAAGGTGAACTAAGCTAGAAGTACTGAATTATTAATTTTTTCGAGAACAGGAGCTAGGTCAAAAGTTAAATTTTGATCTAGCTCCTGTTCTCCGTTTAGTAAAGCTTCTAATTTTTATTTTTGAATCTTTGAACTAGTGATTGAGGATTAGTTTAATTAAAACCAGAGATAATTGCTGCAATAAAGTATTGAATTTTAATATAACTAAAAAGGAAGCAAACAATATTACTAAGGTCATAGACGGGGGCTGAGTCAAAAGTTAAATTTTGATTCAGTTTCTCTATTTATTCCGTATAAA
>NZ_JBDNTS010000032.1:0-16732 GCF_047719775.1 Liquorilactobacillus sp. | reverse complement strand
ATTATACTAAATCAGAGTCTCTATTTAACTTGTACACTTTTTATTCTAGGCCCACTTTAAATATAAACATAATAAAAAGGGAGTTAGAGAAGTAATTCAAAATACATAGCTTTATTTGTATCAAAATCGCTTAACAATAATAATATTTACAAAGAATAAAAAAAAGTGTATTATTATCTTTATTTAAATAGTAATAATTACTATTTAAAAGAAAGAAGGAATTTTTTTGGCTAAAAAATCTAAAATAGCAAAACAAAGGAAGTTAGAGTTGCAGGTTGCCAAGTATGCAGAGAAGAGAAAAGAATTAATTGACGATCATGATTATGAGGGCTTAAGCAAATTGCCACGGAATGCTTCACCAACGAGATTACATAATCGTGATTTTTTGGATGGAAGACCTCATGCTTATATGCGTAAATTTGGAATGTCTAGAATTAGATTTAGAGAGTTAGCACTAAAGGGACAAATTCCCGGTGTAAGAAAAGCTAGTTGGTAAGAAAAAAGGAGGAATAATTATGGCTGTTCCAGCAAGAAAAACGTCAAAAAGTAAGAAAAAGATGCGAAGAGCAAATAAAAAGTTAATGATACCATCATTTTCTTTAAACACAACTACAGGTGAATATCATCGTAGTCATCATTATTCATTAGTGGAAATAGAAAGGCTTAAGAAATGAGGTTTTTTTATGAAAGTGATTTATCCAGCTCTTGTTGAGCAAGCGATTGAAGAGCTTGCTGCAGGTCAAAATGTTACATTAGATTATAAGGCTCAGGTTTACCAAGCTTTAATAAAGGACAAAATTATTGATGAGTTTGGTTTGCCAACAGAATATGCATTAAAACAAGGATATGTAGAAAGTATTACAGAAAAGCCAGATCTTGAATGGGATGAATTCCTAAGTATTTATCCGATTTTTGAAAAATGTGAGCGTGCAGAGTTTGAAAGAATTAACGGCTTTTGGGAAGTAACGGTAGATCTTCAAAGAAAGTTGATGAGTAATATATTTCAAGCGAAGCTAACTAATATTGAAAAGGCTCAAATTCAAGAGTTTCTATTAGGAAGACAGGAAGCGATATAGCAGGTGGTATTCATCATATCTGAAATCTGTAAGGTAGCTTGTTTGAAAATATTTACTTTTGAAATTAATTTATTATGAGGTAATAAAAAATCTGGACTAATATTTAGTGCAGGTATGTAAACTCGATCAGAAGCATGAAAAAAAGAAGAGCAACGGTATAAAATTTATTTGTAAAAAATAGTAAATTTCATTGACATTATGCTTTTAAAAATATATTATTAGTTTACTTATAAATTGTAATTACTGTGAAGAGATAAGTACTGATAGGATTATCTATAGAGAGCTTGTATTTGCTGGAAACAGGTGTTATGAATATCAAGAAAATGGTCTTGGAGTGATATATTGTTAAGCAGTTTCTGTGAGGCAATATTGGAGGGATTCCATTAAAAATCTAGATATTCATTCTTAGATGAATGAATATTTCTTGAGTCATCTTGTTGTAAAGCAAGGTGAGAATCTAGGTGGTACCGCGAATACAATTCGTCCTTGAAAATGATATTTTCGAGGGCTTTTTTATTTAGCAATCAAAAAAGGAGAAATTTTATGGGAAAATATGTGGTTAATTCAAGCATCAGAAATATTGGTTATCAAGTTGGGACTCAGGCTGGTGTTCATCGCTATATAATTGACGAACCAATAACTGCTCATGGAACTGATGCGGGACCCAATCCAGTTCAATATTTAATTGGGGCAGTGAACGGGTGTCTGACAATTACTGCTCAGTCTGTTGCGAGAAAGTATAGGATTAAGCTTGCTAAGTTTGATGTGCGTTCAGTGGGAAATGTTGTTAAACACCCAGATGGAACTTCAGAGGTTGATGAAATCATAGTTAATATTACGTTCAAGGCTGATATTGAAGGAAAGGCCAAAGATGACTTTCTTGAAGAAACGCTTGCCAAGTGTACAGTTCATAAAACATTGGAAGCAGGGGTAAAATTCACTTTTAATTTTGAGCAAGAATAATAGAAGCTGGGGAAAATTATGGAGAAGAAAAAGCTAATTAAGTTTGTAGTTCCTGTAATAATTGGGATTTCATTTTTGAGTGCCTGTTCAGCAAAAACAAGTACTTCAAAGAAAAAAACAACGTTGAATTTGATGCAGACGTCTGAATTAACAACGCTGGATAATACAAATCAAGCGACAATGTCTGAATTCTCGACATTAACCAACTTAGATGAGGGGTTGTACAAACTTAATTCAAAAAATAAGGTTGTACCTGCAATTGCAAAGACAGTTGCTAAGCCAACAAATGGTGGAAAGACATATACAATTCAATTACGTCAGAATGCACGTTGGTCTAACGGAGATAAAGTGACAGCTCAAGATTTTGTTTATTCATGGCGTCGTTCAGTCGATCCTGCAAATAAGCCAGTCTATACTTATGTTTTTAGTGGAATTAAGAATGCAGATGCAGTAGTCGCAGGTAAACTCTCTTCAAGTCAATTGGGAATTGAGGCAGTTGGTAAGTATAAACTGAAAATTACATTGGAGCATCCGATGCAATCATTTAACAAATTGGTAACAATGCCAGTCTTTTTGCCACAAGATAAGTCTTTTGTGCAAAAGGTTGGAACTAAAAAATATGGTACGAATGCAAAATATACTGTATCTAATGGTGCGTTTAAAATCACCAATTGGACAGGTATCAATGATTCTTACTCACTGGTTAAAAATAAGTATTACTATGCAAAAAAACAAGTTAGATTAAATAAAATTAACTACACAACTGTAAAAGACGACAATACTGCATATAATCTCTTTAAGACTAATAAATTAGATGATGCGACGGTTTCTGGTGTAGTTGCACAAGGACTGCAAAATAATAAAAACTTGAAAAAAATAAATCGAGCTTGGACATATTATGTACAAGTCAATCAGAGTACAGGCTCGCCTCTAGCTAATGCCAAATTACGAAAAGCAATCTCTTTAGTGGTAGATCGAAAAGAGTTGGCTAAAAAGGTTTTGGGAGATGGTTCGACTGCAGCAGGCAGTTTTGTTAGCCCTAAAACGGCTACAGATCCGACTACCGGTAAAGACTTTAGCATTGAAACGGCTGCTTCTACACAGGTTAATGTAAAAGAGGCAAAGAAATTATGGAAGAGAGGCTTGGCAGAAAGTGGCAAGTCTTCTGTTACATTAAGTCTGGTTGCTGAAGATACTGAAACTCAAAAAAAGGTTGCGGAATATATTCAAAGTGCAGTACAAAGTAACCTAAGCAATGTCACTGTCAAGGTTCAAAATTTACCTGCGAAGTCTCTATCAAACAAAAAAGCAACGGGGAAATTTGATTTGAGTCTCTGGTACTGGTTGGCCGATTATGCAGATCCTATTAATTATCTAGGAATTTTAACCACTGGTAATTCAATGAATTCAGGAAAGTATTCAGATAGTACATTTAACTCATATGTTATAAATGCACAAAATGCGAAGACAAAGTCTGTTTATTGGTCTAATCTACGTAATGCAGAGAAGCAATTACAAAAAACAACTGGAATTATTCCACTTTACTATGTCAAAGAAGATCATCTAGTTCAAAAGGGTTTGAAGGGCGTAATTTATCATACAGCTGGATTTGCCGATTATACAAGATCCTACTGGAAGTAAATTGAATATACAAAAACTTTTAAACCAGTGGAAGTTATCGTGTAGAGGTGAATTTTGAAATTTTATAAACTGGGTCAAAAGTTAAATTTTGATTCAATTCCTCTATTTATTCCGTATAAACGTGTTTCATAAGTCAAAACTCTTTGCCTAACTTCGAATTACCCATAGCAAAGTATTCGCTATCTCCGTAATTTTGAGTTAGTACTCAAGTTTTTCCGACTTATGGCACACTCTCAAGTAATTCAAAGTAGGAAGTGATTAAATGTTTTGGCTATGGATGCATCTATTTGCATGGATTGTGTTATTAATTGTTGTCCTTTCAGCAGTTCACAGTAAGGATGGCGTGGGCAGGTTGGCAAAGATGATCGCAAGAATCTGTTACGTTGTTGCAATCATCAGTGGAATAATGCTTTTAACTTACGCTTGGAAAGCATCACCAATTTTAGCAATCGTTAAGGTTGTCCTTGCAATCGGGTTGATTGGTTTTTGTGAAATATACTTTAGTCGCGAGAAGAACTTTAGAAGTACAATTAAGGTTTTACTAGTAGCAACGACTATAATTGTTGGTGTCATAGGTTTTGTTTTGGCGGGTGGGCGCCCGTTTTGATTATGAGCAATAGAAGCTGAGTCAGAAGTTATATTTTGATTCAACTTCTATTTTTTAGCGATTTTTGGAATCAAATAATATGGGAAAAAGATTGTAGAAAATATTTTTTAATACATTTTTTTTAAAATAAATCTTGACTGTAATCAAAGTGCGATTTAGTATAATGTTATCGATAATTAATTTTTGATGTCAAAAATATTTTTTTTAATAGTTTTATTAGTTATTAACTTTAGAAAAGAGGAAATCTTATGCCATACATAAGCAGTCAAAATGTGAATGTTGTTGTCATTATTCTAGTTATTATTATCATGCGTACGCGTGATTTTATGACTGGAAAATTTTGGCTTGGCTAAGATTTGAAAGATCACAAAAACCACCGTGCGAACTATAGCATGGTGGTTTTTTATTACATGGGAGGAGAAGTTAGGATACTAAATAATCAGGCAGAGGGTAGCAAAGATAGAAATGAGAAAATATTTGCATAAAATTAGGAGGATTTTAAAATAATGAACAGAGTTGAAAAGATAAGTAAATTGATAGGAAAGTACTTTACAATCGCAATTATTTTTTGGGTAATCTTTAATTACTTTTTGCCGAAAACAAGTGAATGGATAGTTCCAAATGTTTCTTATTTATTAGGGATAATTCTTTTTGGAATGGGGCTAACCTTGAAGCTGCAGGATTTTGAAAGAATTGCTAAAAAACCTTTTCCAGTTATTGCAGGAACTTTTGCACATTATTTAATTATGCCGACAATTGCTTGGGCTTTATGCACTGTTTTTCAATTAAGGGGTGCGACTGCAGCAGGTGTAATTCTAGTAGGTTCTTGTCCAAGTGGGACCTCATCAAGCGTAATGGCATATCTAGCAGGAGGCGATGTTGCACTTGATGTGTCAATTGAGACATTATCGACTTTGCTCGCGCCAATCGCGTTGCCGGGGTTGCTGTTGCTTTTTGCAGGAAAATATGTTGATATTCCAGCAGCTTCGTTGTTTTTGAGTACTGTCAAAATTGTTTTAGTTCCAATCCTATTAGGACTATTGGTACATCATTTATTTAAGGATAAGATTGAAAGGGTAACAAAATTTTTACCACTAATCTCACAGTTAGCAATTCTTTTAATAATTGGAGCAGTAATTTCGGCTAATCACGCTGAACTAATGACGACACAAACCTTACTCGTTATTCCAGTTGTAATGCTGCATAACTTATCAGGGTATGGACTTGGTTACTTGTTCTCCAAATTAATCAGATTAAAAACGCCACAAAGAAAAGCAATTACATTCGAGGTTGGGATGCAAGATTCCAGTTTGGGAGCAACTTTAGCTATGAAGTATTTTGTTCCAGCTGCAGCAATTCCTTCTACGATTTTCAGTATTTGGCACAATATATCAGGTTCAATCTTGGCAGTTAACTGGAAAAATAAGACAACTAATGATGAAACGACAACGGTAGAAGAAAATCCAAAACCAGTTGTTGACTGAAATAAAGTATTTGTGAAATTATAAAAAGCTAGCGAACAAACTAACAAACAATATGTGATACGAAATTGAAAACATAGATTTTTTTCGCTGTAAAATAATTTTAATTTGTTAAATGTGTTTGGTTCTAGGTAAAGAAGCTTCATAGGTTAAAAGTCTTCATCATACTTCAAATTGCTAATAGTTGATGATATGCTATATTCATAATTTGTATTAGTATCCAATCTTTATGAATTTTTGTCATATATCTTACTAATTGTTAAAACTCTTTGAAGATGGTTTCTTACCAGTAGGCTTGCCTTTCATTTTTGTTCCATTGGGTGTACCACCCATCTGAGTGTTGGATTGCGCATTGTGAGCTCCAAAGTAATAACCAACACCGCCACTTGCGCTTGCAATTAATAAGATAACTAGACCAATAATTAAAATTTTCTTTGTACTACGATCTTTAGCAGTCATAAATTCATTCCTCCTTAACAACTTATATCAATGATGGTATACTAAATAATTTTCTTTTAGTGGAAGATAATTTGTCTTTTTATTAAAAAAAATATGAAAAGAAAAATATTTTGTAGCATTAATTAAATTTTACATAGTGTATAATTATAATGATAAAAGGGAGCTGAAGCATAATGATGAAAATCTATTACAAGGCGGATTATGATAAAAAAGAAGTTGAATTTGAAAAGCCTAGTGAGTTTGTGGCAAGTCTCTTGGTAGACGACCCGGAGTTGCAAGATAGTTATGAAGTTTTTAGAGTAACAATAGGTGGTACAGAGGTAACAGAGTTTACTGGCAAAACAATGCTTGATCTGTTTAATTATTATTGGGAACGAGTATAGTTTTTAAGGTTAGATTTATTGATATATTACATAACTATGTAGGTATAAATAATTATTATCTAACTGTAAAAATACTATGTTATAGGGACTTTAGTCAATTTAGGCTAGAGTCCTTTTTTGGTATTTCTATTAAAATATTACGTAAAAATAATAACGTGAACATAATGAAAATAGTTGTCGATATAGTTATATATAATAATTATTACTTGAAATACAGTGGAATGAATGAGGAAGAAACAAATGAGATTAAGTATAGAATTAGTATTTAATTCGGGAAATAAGCACACAACGATTGCTATGGATTATGATCCAGCAATTCTTTCTTTGATTAAATTGGGATTGTCAAATGTGAATTTACAACTTTTTGAAGAACTCTATAATAAAAATACGCCAAAGAATTTTACATTCAGCCTTTTTTTCAAAGAGAATGTATCTTTTAAAAAAGAATATATTGAATTGGGGCAGAGCCAGAAGTGCATATTGAATTTTAGTATTAACGATGGACTTAAAGCTACTCACTTTTATAATTCTTTCATATGGCTGCAACAACAAAGTAATTTACATTTTGACGGGGAAAATGTAGTTGAGTTTGGAAGAATTGAATTAGTTGAGGAACCAATCATTACGACTAATGAAGTCTGTTTCAAAGCATTATCACCGATTGTTGTTCGTCAAAATCAGAAGATATTCTTATCCTACAAGGAAGATAATGCAGAACTTTTTAACGAAATATTACGCATAAATATGAAGAGTCGCTTACGTGGCCAATATAGCACCGAGATTTTACAAATGGTTGATAAATTAGAATTTGAACCAGTCAGAGTTAAGAAAGTTGTTTCCCGAAACTTTGGTCTATTTGTTGAATCTACAAAGGGCTCGTTTGTACTTAAGGGAAATCCAGTATTGCTAAATCTGATAAATAAGATTGGTTTAGGAGTTAAGTGCGGATCTGGGTTTGGTATGATTACGAATTAATATCAAGGAGGTAACTTCTAATGGATGCAGCAGTTTTACCTGAAATAATTGGTTTTCATATGGAGAGTTGGTTGGAGAATGCCGGAATCGTTGGTTTAACAAGAATTTTAGATGAAGATGATTATGCGATTAAAGACAATCAATTATCTATAAAAACGAGTGCATTAAAGACAATTGATAAGAGTTTTTTTAAATTTTTTATTGACACATATGGGAAATATACGCGTTATCAACAAATAATTAATTGGTTACCAAAAATTGAAGCAACCATACAGATGGATTTTGAAAACTATAATTTTCAAGAGTATGAAACATATGTCAAATGGTTTAATGATAATGTCAAATACTTTGTAAAGTCAGGTAGTTACAGACGAATGCGGCCACTTGTACATCCAGAAATTCCAATTGAAAAATATCTGGATACTGTGACAAAGTTGTTTAAAGGACTAAGTAAGAAAAAGAGGTGGGAAGATACTGCTGATAATCCAGAACAAGAACTTGCAATACTTTTTGCAGAATTGAAGAAAATTGTGCAATATTTTGCTGATGATACTAGCAAGCGTTACTTTCTAGCTAAAAATCTTGTGTATCGCTATGTAAACAAGGGTTGGGATGGTATTTCTTTTCTAAACAGTCAAAGCAAAATTGTTGATATTTATCAAGACTATTACAACTACTTTGTACAACCTGTAATTGATTTTTTATCAGAAAGTCATAGAAAAGGGAAAATTATTTGTGCAACTTGTGGAAGAAAGATGAGATCGAAAGAAGGGTCAGGATATTCATTTCTTAATGGAATGGGCTATGATTATGGGAAGAAAAACAGTAATGCATACATGTTTAATTCTGATCAATTTTTATGTCCAGTTTGTCGGTTAATGTATTCTGCGGTTCCAGCTGGATTTGCATATAATTTAGCGGGGAATCATGGAATCTTTGTAAATTACACAGGACAAAGTCTTGAAAATTTGCGTAATGCAAACGATGGAATCTTAGATACTTTAACTGAAACCTTTAGGAGGACAGATAATAATGTTTCTCCATGGGGTGCCTTTTATGAAACATTTAGGCAAGGATTAAACAAGTCTAGCCAATATACACTTGCAAATACACAGGTAATTAATCGTAAGGATGAACATTATTACTTTAGCCTTATTCCAGAAATTACTGCAAATGTGTTAAAAAAAATAGAGAAAATAAAAATCAATAAGAAAAAAGATGTAACTTTGTTAAGCGCACTTAATAAGGCATTAATTCCAGAGTATCGAGGAATACAATATTGCTCAATCTATGATGAAGTTATTAAGCGGCTTTTGAATCAGACTAATATGAATAGCTTGTTGAATGATATGCTACTTTTGAAAGCTTCAAATAAACAAAACATCTATATTACAGCAACACAAATTTTGTATGTTGTTGAAATAAATGTACTATTATTTAACGAGTTGGGAGTGATAAAATTGGATAGTAAAGTATTATCAAAAATTCATGGTTACGGAATGGAAGTTGCAAAGGGATACAGAACAAATCCTAATAAAGCAAAAGCTTTGGCATATCAACTTTTACAAGCATTGAAAATGCAGAATCAAGAAAAATTTATGAACATATTACTTAATTGTTATTTGTATCAACAAAAAATTGTACCCTCTGCTTTTCAGCAAATAAGAAATACAGAGGTCTTTAATCAATTAGGTTATGCATTTATAGCGGGATTAATATCTGGAGAAGAAAAAGGGAGAGTTCAGAATGAAAAGTAAAGGATTGACGGCAACAATTATTTTTGAAGCGAACAGTGCCAATTATGGTGAAAGCTTAGGGAATGTAACGGCATTAAAAAAAATGACTCGTGGTGATGGTTATCAATATACTTATATTTCGCGCCAGGCTCTCAGATACAATATTGTTCAACAACTAGGAGAGCCAGAAGCAGACTTGAGTGCTGAAGGCTCTGGTGATAAGAAAGTAATTCAATTTAGTAAGTCAGCTTCTATTAAAGATTATCCTGAGATCGATTTTTTTGGTTATATGAAAACTGAAAAGGGAAATAATTCTAATATTCGTTCTGCAAAAGTACGTTTGTCTAATGCAATTAGTCAAGAACCATTCGCTGGAGATACTGATTTCTTGACAAATATGGGGCTAGCTAGTCGAATCCGACAAACAACAGGGGACAATAGTATCAAAAATAGTTTGGCAAATTCTGAAATTCACTCATCATATTACTGCTACACGATTACTGCCGATTTAGATCAAATTGGAATTGATATCAATGATGGAACAGAACTTGAAAATGATGAAAAGAGCCGTCGTGTTTCAGTTCTCCTTGATACAATTGCGTATTTATATAGGGATATTCGTGGGCGCCGTGAAGATTTGAAACCGCTTTTCATAATTGGTGGAGTATACGATATCAAAAATCCATTGTTTGAAAATATTGTTAGAGTTGAAAAAAATGCTATTAAGGTTAGTCCAATCGTTAAATCATTGACTCCAGAGTTAGAAAAAGAAACATTTGTTGGATATGTTGAAGATTATTTTGAAAATAATAGTGAGATCGAAGAAAAATTAAAGGCACAGCCTGTAATACAAGTAATAGAAGGTTTGAAAGCGAAAGTAGCTGATTACTATGAGGGCAATTAAGCTAAAAGTTTATCAGCAGACAGCTAACTACAAGATACCAATTAGTTACGAATTTAGAGAAAGCTATCCATTACCCCCTTTTTCAACTGTGATAGGAATGGTTCACTATTTATGTAATTTTGACAGTTATCATCCAATGAAAGTCAGCGTGCAAGGTTCACATATTTCGTCGGTAAATGATTTATATACTCGCTATGAATTTAACAATGGTACAAAATACGATGCAAAAAGACATCAACTTACTGCTGAAGGAATGGGAATAGGTCGTGGGATTGGAAATGTGCAATTACTTGTAGATGTGAATTTGGTTTTGCATGTAGTTCCTGAAAATCAAGGTGAGGTTGAATTTATTTATGATGCTTTGAAGAACCCAAGGGAATTTCCTAATTTAGGGCGCCGTGAAGATTTAGCAGTATTTGAAAGTGTTGAAATTGTTGAGTTAGGAAAAAAACTTGAAAAGAATGTAGAATTTGCGACTTTAGCGAATTTTTTAGGTAGAAAAAATTGGGCAGCGTATGTACCTATTGATGAGCTAGACGACGATTCTCACGAGAATATGCACCAAACATCGTTGCAAACTGGCACCAAATATAGGATAAATAAAGTTTATACTTTGAATGATTTGGGAAGAGACAAAGTAGTACGTAAGTGGGAAAAGTATGAAGTATTGTATACTAATTTTACTTTTTTTAAGCACGAAAATTACTTACTAGATTCAGAAGGTGATTTCGTTTTTATTGTTTGATTGCAATTTTAGGTTTGAGAAAGTAGAAACTGTTTTTTTGAGTAAAAGTGTAAAATATATTTTTTAGCAAAGTCAGATGAGAAAATAATTATTTAGCATATTTTAAATCTGAAGCGGCAATTTGAAAAGTTGCAAGAACATTACAAAAATATTAACTGTAAGAGGTTGAAATATTTGAAATCATTTTGGTTAGCTTAAAAAGAACGTAAACTTTGCCGATAAAGAATACTGGGATGATATTGAAGCATCTATTTATCTAACTTAAAAGGAATGTAAATGTTAGAAATATCTCTGCTCCATGTTACAAAAATTTCAGTATTTATCTAACTTAAGAGAAACACAAAGGTACATAGGCAACAGAAAATGGAGAATTTTGACTTATAAAACGCATTTATTTGTAATAAAAGAAGGGGAACTGGGTCAAAAGTTAGCTTTTGACCCAGTTCCCCTTCTTCCTAGTTTAGTTAAACCTTAACTTTTTGTATTCAATGTAGAATCGAAATGTTTCACGCCGATTCCTGTGAAGCCACTAATTATTGAGAATACAGGTGAGAGCAGACTAAAGAATACAAAGGGTAAATATGTCATTGTTGGGATACCAAATGTACTAGTGACAAAACTTCCCGCAACTCCCCATGGAATCAGATAGTTAATGACGGTCCCTCCATCCTCAAGAGTTCGACCTAATACAACGGGATCAAGCCCAGCTTTTTTAAAGATATTTTTGAATGCATTAGCTGGAAGAATTACTGATAAAAATTGTTCACCAATAAAGATATTAACGCCAATACAAGACAATAATGTACTTAAAATTAGTACGCCGTTAGAATTAATTTTTGAAGTTAAAGCAGTCATCACGGTTGGAATTAAGCCAGTTTTGAGTAATAATCCGCCAAGTGAAAGTGCAAGAATAATTAGTGCAACGGTTGGCATCATACTTTCAATCCCACCACGGGATAATAGTTGATCAATCTCATGGTTGCCTGTATGTGACACGAATCCTGCATCAATAACATTTCCTAACTCAACAATTTTTGTATTAGGATTTTGAATGAATATCATGATAACAGCAATACCAATATTGAGTAGGATTGTAACAATTGCAGGAATTTTGCGCCATGCACAGATAAACATCAATGCAATTGGGATAATTGCCCAAAAGGTTATTGAAAAATTACGCTGTAGGATTGATGAAACTCTTGTAATCTTACTCAAACTTGCACTCTCATTGCTGTTTCCCAAAATGGCAAATAATATCAAAGAGATGATAAATGCAGGTACAGTTGAAAGCATCAAGTTCTTAATGTGCTTGAATAAGTCTGCATCAACGACTGCTGCAGCGAGATTAGTAGATTCAGATAACGGAGACATTTTATCACCGAATACTGCCCCTGAAACAATGGCACCAACTACCAAAGCTGGATTAACTCCAAGTGTTGTTCCAATTCCAAAGAATGCAATACCAATTGTCGACATTACGGTGAAGGCACTTCCTACAGCACTTCCTACAATAGCACAGACTACAAAGACTGAAGGAACAAACCACTTAACACTAATTATTTTGAAGCCAACTACCATTAGCGTAGGAATGATTCCTGCTTGAATCCAGACAGCAATCAATGAGCCAACTAGAATAAAAATGAAGATTGGAATAATTCCAGGTGTAATACCAGAGACAATTCCTTCATGGATGATATCAAATGAAAGCTTTTTGACAGTGATATAAATCATTACTATTCCGATGGCAAATAAAATTGCGATAGTAGGTGCCACTTTGAGATCAATTACTCCAATAGCGATGGTGGCAACAATAATTATTAACATGGTGCTTGCTTCAATTAAACTAGGTTTATTTTCCTTTTTCATTTTCGATTTCCTCACAATCAATTTTTTAATATGATGTTATTGATTGTTAAACTGATATCGAATTATTCCTCCACAATTCATAGTCCTATCCTTTCTGAGTCCACAAAAAAATCGTCCGTAGCTCTATATATCTGCTAAGGACGAATTTCTCCGCGGTACCACCTTACTTAAAAACAATTGTTTTTCTCTCAATTATTGAATTAAAATCGTACATTTTGGTGTAATTCGGACAATAAACCTGATCGATTTACAGCAGCCATCGACTTCCTGAACATCCAGCTTATTTCCTACTTGTCCAAAATCTTTTAAAGTATGAACATGACATTACATGTAATCTAATACTTTGTCAATAGCATTTCCAATTTTTATTCTAAAGCCTCAATAAATACAAACTCAAAAATTGGTTTTGGACATGTGTGGGAGTGTGACATAAGTGAAGTGCCTTACAAAATTTGAGTACTAACTTGAAATTACGAACATAGCGAGTAATTTGCTATGGGTGATTCGAAGTTAGTACTCAAATTCTGACTTATGGAACACGGTTATGCGGAATAAATAGAGAGATTAGGCCAAACTTTAACTCTTGACCCAACCCCACTTACAATCCATTCTATTTACTTAGTGACATTTAATTTAACATCGCCTAGTCCATTATCAAAGTGGGCTGACCAAGTTCCTTCTTGTAACTTAGGTGGTAATACAAAGGTTCCAGTTGAAACATATTGACCAGCAGTTAGCTGCTTACCGTGTTGTTGTAATTTTACAACTAACCATTGCAATGACTTTAATGGGTTGCCGAGTACCTCTGAAGACGTTCCTTTTTTAAGGGATTCATTATTAAACTTAAGATTGCAGTGAACGGCTGCAACGGCTTTGACGCTTTCAAAAACAACTGTTGTGGGAAATAAATCACCAACAACGACTAGTCCACCGACAGCAGCATCTGAGACAACTAGATTTTTCTCAAGACTTGGGAACCAATCCTTGAATCTGCAATCAGGAACTTCAAGTGCACCTGCAACACTTGTTTTTTGCATCAGTTGTTCAAGGTCGTCTTCAACATTAAGATCTTTATCAACACGAAAGGCTAATTCAACTTCAACTAGAGGCTCTAGCATGTTGTTAAGTGCAAAGGAGGCAGGTGAGTGTAGGAAACGACTTTCAACTTGAGCTCCATATAAAGGTGAGTTAGAGTTAAACATTTTTTGTGTTTCTTCACTAGTAAGTGAGATTTTGTAGCCACCGACTGTTTCATTCTTTAGCTCCATCAAACGGTTTTGGACACGATAGGCACTTTCTTCATCTGACACTTTGGTAGACCAATCAGTGACATCAAGTGGCTTATTTGTTGTGTAGGCTTGATATAAGGTGCTTGCTAATGTTTCTTCTGTTTCTGTTAAAGCAGCTAATTTATTTTGTTGTTTTTCCATTGTGATAATCTCCTTATTTATGGATTTCTCACCATGGTTTGATGAGGAATCCTATTGACTTAATCTGTACTTTGTCATCGTTCTCAATAATGCCACTTGGATCATCCATAGGTCCTCATCTCCCTTCAAAATTTATACGAATAAAAAAAGTCCTTCGACAGAAAAAATCTGCTAAAGGACGTTAATAACGTGGTACCACCTTTTTTTATACCTGAAATCAGAATCAAGTACCTTAAACAAACTGACAAAACAATTTGTTGCCTCTGTAATGGGAGTACCCAGTAGAATCTACTTGAAGTTCGATCTACAACTCATAGGGGATTTTCACTAATTTCAACTTAATCATCTCACACCACCCGATGACTCTCTGAATTGTTCAAAAAGTTACTTTCCTAATCAACGCTTAATATTCGTTTCTAATCTTTAATCGTATTCTAGTAATAGTCACATGAAATGTCAAGCAAATTTTTAATTTTTGTTATTTTTTAATCCTGTGCAAGAATTTTGACTCCCTTGTAGATGTTGTAGATAAATACAATTAAGTCAATTAGTAAGACCACACCAATGGTTAAAACAGCTGTCCAACTTGTTAATTGAGCATGTTCTGTTACTACACCTGTTGTTCCAACGAAGATGATCCCCACAAGTGTAAGAAAGAGAGGTAGCAAATGCAGCAAAAAAGCTTTTTTTGCGTGGCTACGAATAACTGGTTCATCTGCACAGACAAACCAGATAATAAGTGGAAAGATAAAAGGTGCGAAAACGATAGAAAAGTAAGAAAGAGCACTTAATATTTTAATTTTTTGCATAATTTCCTCCAAGGAGTAAAAGTCGATAATTCAAGCATAGGCGCAACATAATACTATGATATACTAGAATCGTTAAGCTAACAAATAAATGTATGTTTCTGAATAAGTTTTTATAGAAGACGATTTCATAGATGGTTATCTATTTTTTTATTTTTGAGTCGGGGGGATGAAGGGATGCTCGTTGATTTTTTAAACGATTATTATCAAGCTAATTTAAAAAGTATTCATGATGTAGCAGGGAATCAACATCTTATTGGAAATAGCAAGGTTTTTCATGGACCACTTTTTGTTAAGATATTTAAAGAAAAAGCAATGTTTTATGCTGAACAGCATGTTAATCAGTTCTATTATCCGGATGTATACCTAGATAGCGTGATTTTTGAAGACAAGTATGTTGTAACTTTACGGAATCGTGAATTAAGCGATGTTGACAATCAGGAGATGACGGCTGAAAGGGCACATGAGTATGGTGAATTATTAGGAAGTTTTCATGAAAAAGTTACGGGAAATGTTTCAGTTAAAAATGATAAGCGCCCGTTATCACAACTTTTAACATATAGAGTTGCACAGCTAAAAGAAAGTCTCTACTACAAGAATGCCCAACAAGTTCTCAAACTTTTGAGGCCTGATTTCGATAAAGTCAACCTTGAGTATGAACAATTACCAAAAGTTGTATTGCATGGTGACTTCAGTGTACGTAACATTATGGAGTTCGAAGGAAAAAACATTTTGATTGACTTTGAGCGTGCTCACGTTGGTACTAATTACCAAGACTTCATCAAATTTTTCTACAATGAGGTTCGTGATGTCAAATTACGTAATGAGTTTTTAAACGGATATGAACTAGAACATTCTTTTGAGATTCCTAGTAGTGACTTGCAACGCTGTTTATTATTCTTATGCGCTCTCGACATCAGCCATTATAATGTTACTCATTCAGGTGGTAAATTTGGGGATATGGCAAGCAACATGATAGCAACAATTAGAGATGGAGATGCGGTCCTGAAGTTGTAGCAATTATTTAATTATTGAGATACCAGGTATTTGACAAGTTGTCTGATTTCTATTCTTAAATAATCAAATTTTCTTTGCAAAAAAAATCTGTTGATTACCAGAATCTTGTACTGGTTATTAACAGAAAGAAGTGGTTTTTATTCCAAAAATCAGGCAATCATAATCCAAGCGTTTCTTCAAGTTACAACAAGCTTTCTTTAATAAGAATCAATTTGTGACAGAAAACGCTTAGGAAGAATATTTTATTTAGCTTTCAAGGTTTTTTGAACTTTGTTGAATTTCATCATTTTTGAAATGCTTATATTCATTTCTTTTCTGTTGTACATTCCCAAAAAACTGAACTAAAGTTGCAAAAATGAGGATTCCGATAATAGCTATGAATGTTGTCATTTAAGTCACACCTTTCCTCTTACGTGCCATTATTATTACATTGTTACAAAAACATTTCAAGAAAAAAGCATCATCGTAATAAAACGATAAGAAAAAACATACTGATTATTATCTATTTCTGTTTCAAAAGTAATTGACAGTTTATTTAGACTATCATATAATGATTAGTGTTGTTTATGGCTCGGTAGCTCAGCTGGATAGAGCATCCGCCTTCTAAGCGGACGGTCGAGAGTTCGAATCTCTCCCGCGCCAT